>NZ_JBISDI010000009.1:0-112257 GCF_051162045.1 Anaerozeibacter quisquiliarum | reverse complement strand
AAAGGTGGATCTCCTTGCGCAGTTTATGCGAATATGTGCGTTTCACGTCACCAGAATGGGTTTCTACGTCAATCGCGGCATTCCGTTCAGAAATCACTTATAATGAACGTGCGACGGGAAAGCCGAAACCGAATGGAAGCATCCTCCTGCGATTCCTGTTGTATTGGAGCGCGATTATTTATGAAATGCAAGCCATCATGTTATACGAAACATCTCGCCAGACCATTGCTGTTTTTTCTTATTGGAATTTGCATTGCCATGACCCTATGCTCGGCAGCGGATGAAGAATTAATTAATACGCTGAGCGCAAATGTGTACACACAAAATGCGTCGCGCTTTACGACTACGCTGGATCAAGAAAACATGGAGAAGCTCCTTGCACGATTTGATCCGAAAGTGCTTGTATATTGTGAGCTGGATAACCAGACGACTGGTTTGTATTCGAAGAACCCTGATTCTTTTCCGGTACCACTTATCAACGGACAATTGGGTGACAATTTCGGCGATATATCTGGAAATAATGTCGCTGCAATTGGCTCACGTGTCGACGGAGTGTATTCAAAAGAGGGTATTCCGTATATAGACATCCATGATAAAACCTATGAAATCGTCGCCACACTTGGTATAGAAAACATTCACACATTTGCGGACTATAAGGTGCTGATACCTCTGTCTGATGCACTGCCGATGAACACCGCCGGAGTATATATAATCGATGGTCATTCTGCTCTTGTCAAAGCGGCTATGGAGATGGTGGCGGAGGCTTCGGCGCAACAAGGAGCCAATGTGAGACGCTTGAATCATGATCGTTATGGAACGGCTCAAGTCTTTCAAGTAAACTCAGCAAAGGCTCCAATCGCTTACCTTCTCTTGGCTCTATTGCTTCTGTTCGTCGGAGCAGATGCTTATTTTGAAGTATACAGATGTAGGGTAAAAGTGGGCATATTAAACTTGATTGGAGTGCCTATGAAAAATATAGTACGAGAAACCGCCAAATCAAATACAATTTTGAGCGCGGTTGGGCTCATTGCAAGTTGCGTGTTCTTTGCTTTTCGGCCGCTCTGGTTTATTGATACCGGCGTATCATCGGTCGTGAGCGTTTTGTGCGTGGATTTCTTGCTCATATTGCTTATGTTTGCCGTAATGCATACCTACGTTTACGTTAGAACAAAACGCGATGTTGCAGCGGGTGTGAGGTGGTAATATGATTGAAATGATGCGGCTTTTCCGGCAAAAACGGAAATTGTGTATACTTATGATAATAGAGCTGACCATGGCTCTTGCCTTTTTGAACATGGTCTATACGTCCGCCATATCATATAATTCAAGGTTTGAATCGATTGAAAACCGTTCAGAAATGCCTCTATATACCATAGTCGACGAGTTTACCAATGAACATGAATTCTTCAAGGATCCTCATGCGTTAGAAAGAATTAAAGAATATCATAAAGATATGGCAACAAATGAAAACTTCTCTTATATGGACATTATAATGCAACCCATTGAATTTGCCGATATATCGATTGAAGATGCTTCGTTCTATTACATAGAAAACAACTCATCGCGCATAAAATCAGTTCAAGTAAGTTCTGCTTTCTTCGATAACTTTCAAATTGTGACGGATCAGGGACGACCTTTTTTGCCGGATGACTACATATACACAGCAAATTCCATATCTGCAATACTTGGATATAATTATCATACATTATTCAAAATCGGCGATACATATCGCATCGCCTACCTCGGTATGAAGTTCGATATGGAAATAGTGGGGTTTTTACCGCAGTACTCCAGCTATATTCATCAGGGTGAGATGCTGGCCCTCGATGATTACATACTTCTCCCTGCACGCAATTTTCTGCTTGAGCCAATACGTGGTGTTCCGGAGTTTGATCATCAAGTCATGTTATCTATGCAGAAACTGGGAGGCACAGTATTGCTAAACAGTCATGATGAATTGCCCGATTTCATAAAGACAATGAATGCGTTGTTGAAGAAGCACGGGGTATTCCCGCTCGGTATACTCCAAATTCCAAATGTGTCAATACAAATTCTGAGCACACTTGCTGGAAGGTATCTCTATACGTATATTTTTGTTGCAGCAGTCGCCTTTTTTGTATCGCTCATCGGGGTTATGTCCCTGCTAAATCACATTGTGCAGGTTTGCAAGCGGACATTAGGAATACTGGTGCTCTGTGGCGCAAGGCAATCGACAATTGCCACTTATTTACTTTGGCTTGTTGCATATTTATTCGCCATTGCCCATGTTGGCGCCTTCGTTATATCAACATTTGTTATGGGAGGTATGGAATATCACATCGAACTGGTGTTATGGAGCGTGCTGATACTTGTACTATTCTATTTCCCGTATTGTATTCATGTCGAAAGACGCAGTCTGGATGAATTGCTTAGGAGGGCTGATACATGAAATATATTCAATTACAAAACGTGAGGAAGACATACGCGCTTCGCAGTACAAGAGTAATAGCCTTGAACAACATAAACCTATCGATTAATAAGGGAGCGTTTTGGGGCGTTATGGGAAAAAGCGGGTCAGGAAAGTCCACTTTACTCAATGTATTGGGCGGCCTTACCCGTATTGATGAAGGCAGCTATATGTTTGATAATACACCAATCGAGAAGGCGCATGACATGGCGAAATTTCGTTTGAACAATGTTGGATTTATTGTTCAACATTACGCATTGATAGAAGACCGGAACGTCTACGAAAACATAATATTACCATTGAGATATAAGGGGTATAGCAAGGATGAAATAAAGAGTATCGCAGAAAACAAACTTGAAGAGCTTGGCATCGGTGAACTTAGGAACAGATATCCTTACCAATTGTCTGGCGGACAACGGCAGAAGATCGCAATTGCCCGTGCGACCATTCACGATCCGGTGTTATTGTTGGCCGATGAACCAACAGGGGCGCTTGATTGCGAAAGCGAAGATGAAGTTATGCGCATTATACATGCACTGCACGCATTAGGGAAAACGATCGTTTTGGTCACACATAACGAGCACATTGCTCAGCAATGTGAAGAGCTGGTCTATCTAAAGAATGGAGAAATCGCGGAACGAAGGTAGTATGTACAGCTAAGGCTCATGTCTAACAGAATGTGAGTATTCCAAGACCGTATCCAGCGGCCGTTTACCACGATTCCGGTAGCCTCTGTGGGGGCGTTCGGAGTTGTAGAACAAACCACTCGTCCAGATCTTCCTGCAGCGCGTCTACGCTTTCATGGATATTCCCCCCATACAATAAATGGTCGCGGGCGAAAGCGGGATGGCCGGGGGGCCGGACAGCACCCGGGTCAACCCGCCGCACCCAACGGCTTAGCTTCGCCCACGTCGATTTCATACACGGCCTCGCACAGTTTCTCGATATCGAGGGCGTAATGGCTGGTGATCAGCATGGTCTTCCCTGCTTGGCGCAGATCATTCATCACCTCGTACATTTCCGCCCGCCCATGCTTATCCAGGCCGTTGAACGGTTCGTCGAGGATGAGGATTTCCGGGTCTTCCATCAGAGCCTGGGCAATCCCGAGGCGCTGACGCATGCCCATGGAGTACTTGCCCACAGGCTTGCGGTCCCGGGCGGAAAGCCCTACGACCTCCATGCTCCGCTCGATGGCGGACAACAGAACCATTTTACGGATACTCCAGAGGTAGTACAGGTTGTCGTACCCGCTTTCCCTGGGCAAAAATCCGGGGGCTTCAATCAGCGCGCCCACATTGGATGGGAAATCCATGTCCTTGCCCACCCGCTTCTCCCCAAGCCATACCGTCCCTCGATCCGGGATCATCAGGCCGCAGATGCACTTGAGCAGGACTGATTTTCCGGATCCATTGTCGCCGACCAGCCCCGTAATCGTCCCCTTGGACACGCTAAGATTTACATTGCGGAGCACAACCTGTTCCTTAAAAGCTTTTTGCAGGGATACGACCTCGATCATCTCACGCATGGATGGCCTCCTACATGCTTCTGTCGGGTACCATGAAATCAAATCGCTTGCAGCGCAGTAGCGTACACAAAACCAGAACCAGGGCCAGCGCGGCCCACAGCAGCATGGATTCGCGCAGTGTCGGCACGTTTAGCGATGGGTTGCCGCTGATGTTGTGCGCCGAGGGCATCGCGTGAATCATCAGGGAGAGATACGGATTCACCTCAATGCCCTCCACGTAGATGATGACGCCCGCCACGTGCGCACACAACGCAAGCACCGTGCCCACGACGCGGTGGAAGACCATGTTGAAAAAGAACATGGCCGCGCCCAGTACGAAACCATAGCTTATCTGAAAAGCCAGCGTAATCAGCCCGCCCTGCACGGGGGTAAACTTTTGCAGGAAGGATACGCTGAAGAAGGAGACACCCTCGACAAAGCCGGCCCTGCCCGCAGCCAACTGCATCATGGGATAACTCCAGACATCATCCGCATACGCGTTGGGCATCGCGACCAGAAGCGAAAACACCAGCAGCAACAGGCAATACGCGAAACAGCAAAGGGCGATGTACAGGAGATAGGCAGCGGCCCATTTCATGCGGGACGTGCGAAGGAGCACGCTTTGCGAGAAGTCGTTGACAAAGGGCGCGTCGGATAGCAACAGCAGCACGCCCAGAAAAATGAGCATGAAGGAACTCCCCATGGAGCCGGCTACGGTCAGGGGCTCCAGTATGTGAATGGGCTGACCCAGCGATTTCGCATACCGAATGTAATTCAGCGTTGGGGTCAGCATAAAATTCAGCCCCAATAGAAAGGCAAGCCCTACGAGCGGGTTGGACCGCCAACCGCGAGCCTGCAGCCTTACCAGCTTACTCATCTCAGACATTGCGGCACCTCCAGCAGATCGCGGCATAGGACAGGGCCGACAGCACGGCGAACAGGCCAAGTTGTACACCCACGACGTAGCCCAGCGATGGAAAAAACGACGCGTTCGCCCATAAATAGATGACGGGGCTGAGCAGTGTGGCGTCAAAGACGGACCACATCGTCTGATACAGCACAAAGGGCACGATGATCGTCACAAAGCGGTTGAGCGACAGGCATGAAACGAACAGCCCCAATTGGGACCAGACCATGCCAAACAGGCCGCTGACGGCGATCTTTAGGCCCATGACGGCGCCAGTGCCATGCTGAAAAAAGATCGGCTCCCAAATTGTATCGGAATAGTAATCGGATAGATTGGCCCCCGTTGTCGGCGCAGCCTTGAGCACGGCGACGAGACAAGTAATCGCCAGCGGAAGCATGAAGACGAGCGAGCCCGACAGGGCGACCGAAAGAATGTTGCCGAGGGCGTAACGGGGCCTGCCGGCGCGCGGCAGCAACGTCCGCGCGAAGCCGCAGCGGTACTCGTCACAAAATGTCGCGCTATAGGGCACCACGCAAAAGAACGCGGCATACGGCGATATCATGCTGAAACCCGTCGGGTTGATGATGAATGACAGGGCGTCGATACTCGAAATGCCCGGTTCTACGATGTATCGCCATACCGTTCTCAGCATGAAAAACAGTATGATCGCCGAGCACGCGTACAACCATGGATTGCGCGCCGCCCTTTTTATTTTCATCCACAGCATGGCCCTATACCACCTTCTGTACCAGGCCGGTCACCGCGTCGATGGCAAATGAACCCAGGTCATCAAACCCTTCGCTCGCGCCCTCGCCCGTTTCATAATCGCCCCCAACCCCCCGGTTCTCTTGCTGAACAACGGCAAACCACCAAACCGGACGGGCGACGATCGCCTCATCCTGATTGGCAAAATAGATATGCGCAAGAGAAATCCGGTCAAACACAGCCCCGCGCGTCGCGTAATCATCCCCTGTCAGGTGTTGCCCGGCGATCTGCATCACCTGGTCAAAGCTAAGAATCTGTGGCACGTTCTCCTCCCAGGTGATTTCTTGCATAAAATTCCCGTGAATGGAGCTGATATCATGCTCCGTCAAGTTCATCATGCCATACACGGTCGGGCCTTCCGCAATGGCGGGCAGGCGGGTATATTGCGGCGTAAAGATGATATCGCACCCCATGGAGGTGGGTCGAAAATTACTGACCGTCGCGCCAACGAGGCCCAGCGCTTCGATATGCCGGTAAAACGAGGCCAGAATCGGCTGCTGCGTCTGCACCAATACCGCGGCCGACGCATCCTCGTCGTCCCAGTCAGTCTTTTGCGTCTGAACGGCGCTGTTAAAGAAATTGAAATGAGAGAAATGCTCCCTCGCGACCCAAACCATGCGTTTTGTAAAATCGTCATTTCCGTGTGGTACAACCCATTCAGTAAATCCGGGGTCGGTAGGTATGGGCCGCTCCACCACCTTATCCACATCATCCCCAAACAGAATCGGCAACACGCGTTCGTATTCCGCGGGGCTGACTGAGAGCTTGAATACCTTGACATCCTCCGCCGGTCCCGCGTATACTTGGGCCTCGATCCTATGCACCACGCCGTTGCGCGAGGTGTATGTTCGCGAGACCGTATCCGGCGCGTCCGCGATCACCCGCGCCTTGTCGGATAGGCCCTGCCGCTCGACCACCTGTTGCGCGTCCTGCTCGACCTGGGTTGCCGATCGCTTGACGCCATTGTCGACGACGGTCTCCGGGGTTCCCGCGCAGCCGCTCATCGCGACCAGCAGCGCGAGGGCGCATACGAATGGAATCCATGCGGGAGTCTTTTTCATGAGCGCTCTCCTTTATCAGTGGCTTGTTGCAATAAATTTATGTCGGGGGGGGCTTTACGCCCCCCGACATCATCCTGTGCAGTTATGCATCCGGCGTAAAGTACCCCGTGATCACCTGATTGTAGTGGTAGTCAGAATCGATTCGCGCTCTCGGTTCATAGGTCAGTCCCCTGACCCCTTCCCCAGAGATATAGCTGAATGATGTCTTGCCGGCTTTTTTGACCCAGCCCTCTCCCGCGACGGTCGCACTACCGTTCATGCTGTACTTTACGTTGCGGAATCGTGTGCCCTCACCCTTCTTGGCTACCTTCCATGTCACAAGGTTGATTCCCCATCGCCCATTGCTTGCCGCCTTTGTGACGTAACAAGGAATCGTTGAAGCGTTAAAGTCATAACCCGTGTTGTTCATTTCGAATCGATATTCGGCATTGGCTGCATAGGCTGAAGCCGACAGGCCGAATAGGAACGCCAGGACCGCCAGAAGAATACCAATAGATTTCTTTTTCATAGAAAAGCCTCCATTCTCATGAAATGAGTATGCCACTTTGACTTCACATGCTCGCGAGTCCGCATCCGTCACTGCAGCACGCTTCGGAAGTACCCTCCGAAGCAGGGTCACAGCCACCGTGGCCTTCTACCGCGCCTTGAACTCACACATCCACCTCCCCGCCAAGCACGGTGTCCCGTGAGGCCAGAGGCCGTCGCCGACCCGGACGCCCGGCCTTCCCCTCGGACGACAGGCAGTGAAGCGTCGCGCGCCGCTTTACCCCTTCACTTATGAATGTACTAAGAAGGCCCAATCCTGACATAAAATTTCAATTTTTCAACTGTTCGTGAAAATTTATATTTGTTACATATATGCAAACAGATCTTGTATGCTATAATCGATTTAAGCGGACCGAGAGCAGTCGAACATGGGAGGCTTGCGGCGTGATGATTGATGAAAAAGACATCGCTGAAATCGTGCTTCAAAAGTATTCGTCAATTTATGCGCGGCTGGTAAGCGTTGCGCGAAGGTTTGGGCATACCGCCCTCGTCGATCAGGTGGAGGATTGCATACAGGACGCGCTTATGCTGCTGTATGAGAGAAGGGAGGCGTATGAAGACCACAACAATCTGGCCGGCTGGATCTATCTTGCCGCGTTGCATAACCTGCAAAACCGCTGCCGGACGACAAGACGGCGGGATAGGGTGACCGGTTACGCCTTGGACGACGAAAGCGATTATCACAGCGTCTCCCATATGCAGGCGAACCAGGCTCACGAGGATTCATTGCGGGATTTGGAACGAAAAAGTGATATGTTGAGCGCTATCAAGGATGCGCTCGACCCCGAAAGCTTCGAGTTTTTGACGGCATATTTCGACGACGAAATCACCGCCAAGCGATTGGCGGAAAAGTACGGCGTCTCGGAAGACAGCATCTGGAAGCGCAAGCAGCGGTTGATCGAGAAAGTGCGGCGGGCTATATCAAATTCAACATTAACAATATTGATGTCAGGTTCGGTCATCCTCACGACACTAATAAGTGAGGGGGGCGAAGATCATGCGGAAAAGCAGTTGCGAACCGGCGGGGAAAATCACGGAGACACTGCGCCCTCCTTGAGCAAGCAAGGCGCGCAAGTCATCCTGCGCATGTTGGAGTGCCAACCGCCATATCAGGTGGATTATCGGCTGATGGAGATTTGTCTGGCGGTCTTGCATGAGGGTGAACCCGAAGCGGATCCGGCCGTCGTGAAGCGGGCCGTGCGTACCTTCAAGCGGCGCGTCGCCCAGCGGAAGGCCGAGCAACGCGCCGCCAACCGGATGCCCGGACACCCGAACAGGCGCGCAGCCGCCGCACTCGTGCTGGTCGGCGTGCTGGCCTTGATGGCCGCCGTGGCCTATGCGCTTGGGTGGCTGCCGTGGCAGCGGATCGTCTCGAAAGATCGGGAGCGGTATTATGTCGACATCGACATGACGAACGAGATGACAGTCGATCCGCTCACGCGCTTTTTGCCGACAGGGCTGGATTCCGACCTCGACAAGGTATTGGAAGAGCATCAGATATTCATTCCTCTGCCGACGTGGATTCCCGAAGGCTACGGCCATCCCAGGATTCACGTGAACAGCGATGTGATTTCCACGACACTACGCATCGACTTCACAAATGGTGATGGAGAATTCCTGTCATTACTTATCGAAAAGTATGTTCGGTCTGCTGATGAGGAATCAAGCATGCAGTCCCATACGCTCATCGAGAAGAACGACGACTATATTGAAGAATATGAGCGCGGCGACACGGTATACACCCTGCTCAGCAACGTGGGATGGCTGAATGCCGTTTGGAGCCGGCAACCCTATGAATGCAAAATCGGCGGATATATCTCCGCCGAAGACATGCACCGGATGATTGATTCGATTTATGAGAGGAGCATTTGAGCCATGAGAAAGTTCTACGCTGTCGTGCTGGCCTTGACCTTGCTGCTTCCTTTGATAGCCGCCGCGGTTGCCTCCGCGCAGGCCATACCATATGCGAGCGATGTTATCGATACCGCCAATACGAAGGTAACCGTAAGCGGGGATGCCATTACGGCGAAAGCCTCAATCGACACAAAGATGATCGTGAGTTCTGTTGGCTTCCCCACGTTCTGCATCCAGGAAAAGCAGGATGGCAAGTGGGTGACCGTAGCTAACGGCGCAGGGATGGCGTCCAACGCAAAATCACGCACCAAGACCATCACCTACACCAAGGCGGCCGGTCGAAGCTATCGAGTCAAGACGGCCTACAAGGCAATCTACAATGGCGAGACGTATACCGCGCCCGGCTTTAGCAAGTCGGTATAATCACTAACGAATACACCGGCAGCGCGAATGCGTGACAAGGGGCTGTCGCAGGAACAAGTACCTGCGACAGCCCCTTTGCGGTAAGGCAGGCATCACACCACCTATGTCCCCAGGTACGCCTTCTTCACTTCCTCGCTCGCGAGCAGCTCCTTCGCCGGGCCGCTCATGACGATCTTGCCGGTCTCACAGACGTAGGCGCGGTCGGCGATCGACAGGGCCATGCGGGCGTTCTGCTCGACCAGCAGCACGGTCACACCCTGGCGGTTGATCTCCTTGATGATCGAGAAGATCTCCTTGACCAGGATCGGCGACAGGCCCATCGAGGGCTCGTCCATCATCAGGAGTTTGGGCGAGGACATCAGCGCGCGGCCCATCGCCAGCATCTGCTGCTCGCCGCCCGACAGCGTGCCGGCCAATTGCCTGCGGCGCTCCCGGAGCCGGGGAAAGGACTTGTACACCTTCTCCAGATCGCCGGGCAGCGCGGCGCGGTCGGCACGCGCGTACGCGCCCATCTCGAGGTTCTCGAGCACCGTCATCTTGGCGAAGATGCGCCGCCCTTCGGGCACCTGCGCGAGGCCCATCTTGAGGATGTCGTGTGCCGCGACCGACTGAATCTCCTTGTCCAGGAACACGATCTTGCCGCTCCTTAGGCGGATCAGCCCGGAAATGGCGTGCAGCGTCGAGGTCTTTCCCGCGCCGTTGGCCCCGATCAGCGTGACGATCTCACCCTCGCGCACCTCAAACGACACCTGCTTAAGCGCGTGAATGGCGTCGTAGTAGACGTTCATGTCAGAGACTTTCAGCATTTACGCGCCCTCCTTCATGGCGTCTTCGGGCGCGCCCAGGTAGGCCGCGACCACTTCCTGGTTGTTGCGGATCTCGTCGGGGGAGCCCTTCGCGATCACCTTGCCGTAGTTGAGCACGTAGATGCGCTCGCAGATGCCCATGACCAGTTTCATGTCGTGCTCGATCAGCAGGATCGTCACGCCGAACAGCTCGCGGATCTGCTGGATGGTCTGCATCAGCTCCTGCGTCTCGATCGGGTTCATGCCGGCGGCCGGCTCGTCGAGCAGCAGCACCTTGGGGTTGCTGGCCATCGCGCGGCAAATCTCCAGCTTGCGCTGCTGGCCGTAGGGCAGGGCGCTGGCATTGTGCTCGGCCAGGTCTTCCATGTCGAATACGCGCAGCAGCGCCCGCGCGCGCTTGTCGCAGCCGCGCTCCTCGCGGTCGTAGTAGGTGTTGCGCAGCATGCCGTCGAGCATCGAGTAATACATGCGGCTCTGGAACGCCACCTTAATGTTCTCGATCACCGTCATCGACTTGAACAGGCGGATGTTTTGGAAGGTGCGCGACACGCCCTCGTAGGTGATCTTGTAGGTGGGCTTGCCCTTGAGCGAGCGGCCCATCAGCACAATGTCGCCCTCGGTGGGCGCGTATACGCCGGTCAGCAGGTTGAACACCGTTGTCTTGCCCGCGCCGTTGGGCCCGATCAGGCCCACGATTTCCTTTTCCTTGAGCTCGATGTTCACGTCCTCGGCCGCATGCAGGCCGCCGAAGCGGATGCCCAGATGCTGCATCTCGAGCACCGGCAGGTGCCGCGCGTCGTAGCGGTACTTGGGCACGTCGGGTGTGATCGAGCCGGCGCGCCGGCGCGTGAGCAGCGCTTCGACCCGCTCGGCCAGCTTGTCCCAGCCGGGGAACAGCCGCTTAAGGAACTTTGACAGTGAGAACTCCTTGACGCCGAGCAGCCCCGAGGGCCTGAAGATCATCATCGCGATCAGCAAAAGCGCGTAGGCCAACTGGCGATACTCGACCAGCCGGGCCATCGCGAACTGCACCGAGGTCAGCCCGGTGGCCGCCACGACCGAGCCGGTGTAGGAGCCCATGCCGCCGAACACCACCATGACCAGGTATTCGATCGAGCGGTTGAAGTCAAACCGCGCCGGGTCGAGCACGCCCACCGAATGGGCGTACAGCCCGCCCGCGATGCCGGCGAAGAAGGCCGACACCACGAAGGTGCGGATCTTGTACTGGGTGACCGGTACGCCCGACGCATCGGCGGCCACCTCGTTTTCGCGGATCGAGAGGATTGCGCGCCCGTGGCGCGACCAGGCCAGCATGAACAAGAGCGCCACGCTCGCGGCCATCAGCCAGTAGGCGTTGTCAAACGTGGTGTACAGCGGGATGTCGAACATCTTCTTGCCGCCGCCGGTCCAGGGCGCGAACACCGTGTTAATCAAGACGCGGATGATCTCGCCAAAGCCCAGCGTGATGATCGCCAGGTAGTCGCCCTTGAGCCGGAGCGCCGGTACGCCGACCAGGTAGCCGAATACCGCCGCCAGCGCGCCGCCGGCGATCAGCGCGATCGGAAACATCCAGGCAAGGCCCGGCAGACGCGAAGTTATGATGGCCGAGGCGTACGCGCCCACCGACATGAAGCCGGCGTGCCCCAGCGTCAGTTCGCCCAGCACCCCGGTGACCAGGTTCAGGCTGACCACCATGATGATGTTGTAGCACACCTGGGTGAGCAGGTCGAGCCAGCGGTTGCCGCCGGTCAGCGGCACCACGAGCTTGATGATGGTGAACAGCAGGGCGACCGCAACCAGGTTGAGGCCGCTGGTAAAGCGCCTGTTCTTCTTCACTGCGATCCCCCCTTATACCTTTTCCTTGGCCTTCTTGCCCAGCATGCCCGAGGGCTTGAGCAGCAGCACCAGAATCAAGATGCCGAACACCATGGCGTCCACGTACTCGCCGGCGTAGTACTTGATGAAGGTCTCGGCGATGCCGATGATGAAGCCGCCGAGCACCGCGCCCGGAATGATGCCGATGCCGCCGAGCACCGCGGCGACGAACGCCTTGAGCCCGGGCATCGAGCCCAGCAGGGGCTTGATGTAGACCACCTTCTGCGCGTAGAACACCGCGCCGATCGCGGCCAGCGCGCAGCCGATCGCGAAGGTGATCGAGATCGTGTTATCCACGTTGATGCCCATCAGCTGCGCCGCGCCCTTGTCCTCGGACACCGCGCGCATCGCCTTGCCGGTGCGCGTGTTCTTGACGAACAGCGACAGCGCGATCATCAGCACGATCGACACGGCGAGCGTCAGCACCTCGAGCAGGTAGACCGGCTTTCTGCCCACCTTGAACAGCGCGATCTTGGGCACGATTGGAGGGAACGCGAGCTGCCCGCTGCCAAAGACCAGCTGCGCGATGATCTGCAACGCCAGCGAAATGCCGATCGCGGTAATCAGCGCCGAGATGCGCGGCGCGTTCCTGAGCGGCTTGTAGGCGATCCGATCGACCAGCACGCCCAGCGCCACGCAAACGGCGACCGCGAACGCAACGGCGACCGCGCCCGAGAGCGTCGGATTGTCCGTGCCGAGCGCGGCCATGAAGGGCAGCGACAGCAGCCAGTAAACCGCGTACGCGCCGACCATCATGATGTCGCCGTGCGCGAAGTTTATCAGCCGCACGATGCCATACACCATCGTGTAGCCCAGCGCGATCAACGCGTAGATGCTGCCCATCTGCAGGCCGCCGATCAGGTTTTGCAAAAACAGCTGCATGTGCATTCCCCCTTGGAAAACAAGGCAAGAGGGCAGTGCGGTTGCGCTGCCCCCACGCCGTCAGTGGTTTGACATTACGGGTCGATACGGGCGATGAGCTTCGGCTGACCGTTCTCAAAGCCCTTGATGAACGCCGACTTGATCGGGTCGTTGTGGTCGTTGAAGGTGATGCGGCCGGTCGCGCACATGAGGTCGGTAGCCTTCATCGCGGCGATCACGGCCTCCTTATCGGTGGAGCCGGCCTTCTCGATGGCGCTGAACAGAATCTTGGCGGTGTCGTAGCCCAGCGCGTTGAAGCCGGCGGGCGCCTTGGCGTACTTCTCCGTGAACGATTTGATGAACGCCTGCGCCACTTCGCTGTCGTCCTCCTCGGAGAACGAGTCGCAGTAGGCGGCCTTCTCAAGCAGCGCCGGATCGTCCGCGACCTGATCCTGGATGTTGGCCCAGCCGTCCGCACCCAGCATCCACGCATCCAGCCCTACGTCGACCGACTGACGCAGCACCAGCGCGGCGCTCTCGTAGTAGTAGGCGACCAGCACCGCATCGGGCTGGGCGTCGGCGATCTTAATTAGTTGGGGCGAATAGTCGGCGCCGTTCTCGACGGCGGCCTCCTGCGCCACCACTTCCAGGCCCAGCGCTTCGGCCTTCTTCACAAAGGACTCGTACAGGCCGATCGAGTAGTCGTTGGTGTTGTCGTAGAGCACCGCGACCTTCTTGGCGGAAAGCTTCTCGGACGCGAACTGCGCCATCAGCTCGGCCTGATAGGGGTCGAGGAAGCAGGCGCGGAAGATGTTGTCGCCCGCGCTGGTCACGTCGTACGCGGTGGCGGAGGCGGTAATCATGGGCATGCGATCCTGCGCGGCGCGCGTGCCGACCGCAAGCGTCGGCGCGGTGGTCACCGCGCCGATCAGCGCGTTGATGCCGCTGCTCGACAGCTGGTTGTAGGCGTTGGTGGCCTCGACCGCGTCGCCGGTGTCATCCATCCAGACGATCTCGATCTGCTGGCCGAGCACGCCGCCGGCCGCGTTGATTTCGTCCTTATACAGTTCGACGCCGTCCTTGACCAGCAGGCCGTAGACCGACACCGCGCCGGTGAGCGGCGCGATGCCGCCGATCTTCATCGACTCAGCCAGCGCGACCGAGCCGAAGCTCAGCGCCAGAATCAGAGCCAGGGAAAGCGATGCCAATTTCTTCATGAGCGGATCCCCCTTTTCCTTCAAACAATCTATATCATCGGGCGGGCCCGACAACACCACCTACCATGCTGCATGCGGGAAAGACCCCAAGCGCAAGCCCAAAGCCTGCTTATTTAGAAAATATTACTCTATTATATCGTCACATATGACGTTTATCAAGCGTGAAATCGCAAAAACGGGGCCGTTTGAGGTGGGAATGCGTGGTTAAATGTTTGTTTGTCTGCTTATGTCAGTCAAAATACACCAGAATCCTCGGCGGGAGGGGATATCATGAGCAACATCGGATACCGGGAAATCGTCGACTTCGGGGCGCTCAGCCTCAAGCAGCTCAACGACAATCTGCGCGCGCTGTGGGGCAAGGTGATGGGCGACATCGAGTACCGCGACCTGTCAAAGGACGCGCGCTCGGCGATCGACAGCAAGGCGCAGTCCAGCGACCTTGCGGGCTACTCGACGATCGAGCAGACGGCGGACGCGATCGACATGGCGGTCGGCGACCTGAACCTCTCGCAGTACTCGACCGTCAGCCAGACCGCGCAGGCGATCACGGCGGCGCTGGCCGACACAAGTGGCGTCACGCAGGTGTCGATCCGCCAGGGTCAGGGACTGCGCGTCGAACAGAGCACCACCCGCAGCTACTTTCAGGCCAACGCCATAGCGTGCGGCTTCTACGACGGCGCGGGGCGGCTGCTCGGGGGCTTTGACGCCGCGGGCCGGTTCGCGACGAGCAGCCTGCGCAACCCCGAATCGCCCTCCGGTTACGAGCTGCGCATCGGGAACATAGGCGACTTCGGCAGCGGGCTCGAGATGCTGTACGCGGGTTCGACCGTGGGCGGCATGTACGGCAGCGCCGGCAGCCTGTTCATCGACGCGGCGAGCGCAATGGACGTGATCGGCGGGGGCAACCTGCACCTTCAAGGCGGGGGCGCGCATCTGTGGCTGACGCACGACGCGCGCAAGGGCGAGAGCGCCGCGGGGCTGCGCGCGCACATCCTGCCCGAGAGCGACAATGCCTACGACATCGGCGGCGACGGCATGCGCTGGCGGCGCATCTACACGAACAATACGGTCAACACGTCGGATCTGCGGCTCAAGCGCGGCGTGGCGCCGCTTGAGGCCGCCGACCTGCTGAACCGGCTGAAGCCCATCCGCTACCGGCTGAAATCGGAGGGCGGCGATGCCCGGCTGCGCTTCGGGCTGGGCGCGCAGGACGTGGCGCAGGCGCTCGAAGGGACCGACTACGCGGACGCCGCGCTGCTCGTAGGCGACGATCCCGGGCAACTGGGGCTGTGTTATACCGAGCTGATCGCGGTGCTGGTCGAGGGGCATCAGCGCCAGCGGGCGCAAATCAAGGCACTCGCGGCGCGCGTCGAGGCGCTTGAGAAAGCGGCGGGGGCGTGATATAATCCATGGGCAATCACCCATTTGGAGGTGCTTTCCCATGCGCAAACTCTTCGATCGCAGCCTGTGGATCTTCATCCTGATCGGCATCGGCAACACCGCGCTGTCGTTTGTCATCATGCAGGGGCTGAACCGCCTGTGGGGCGAGGGCTATTGGGCGCCGAGCGCGATTGCGTACGTGCTGACCAGCCTGCTGAGCTACGTGCTCAATAAGCGTTTCTCGTTTCAGAACGCGGACTCAGTGGCCAGCACCGCCTGGCGCTTCGCGCTGGTGATCGGCGCGTGCTACCTTATTGCGCACCTCATCGCGCGGCCGGCGACGAACTGGGCGCTCAGGCAACTGCCCGCCACGAGCGCGAGCGCCGATCAAATCGCGATGGCCGTGGCCCAGGTGCTGTTCACGGGCCTCAATTATCTGGGCCAGCGCTTCTTCGCGTTTAAAAAACGGCCCGAATAAGGCCCATCCAGAATGTGGGAAAAAATGTGGCAAAGCCTGGAACCGATCGGACAGGCGAACGTCCAATAGGCATAGGAGGGATGAACCTATGAAACGAAATATTGTCTCTGCCCTTGGTTTGATCCTGCTGTGCCTGGCGTTGGCGTTGCCGACGTTTGCCCAGACCGCGCAGCCGGCGCCGGCGCTGATGACCCAAGGCGGCTATGAGGCGGATCTCGACGCGGAGCGTTCGCTGAGCGTGCGCGCGGCGGGCAAGACCGACTGGTCGCAGGTCGCGGCCGACGTGCTGGCCGCGCAGCTCAAGGATGGGCACCTGTACTACATACAGGCGCTGGACGCGGGCGTCCAGGTGATGGATTACGACATCGAGGCGGCAACCGGCGTGCAACTGGCGCTGCTCGACCATCCGCTGACCCCTGACCCGGAGGCGGAGCGGCAGTATATCTTGGACGAGGAGGGTGCGGTCTACGCGCAGGGCGTCGACGCGGCCGCGCTGGAACTGTTGGCCACCTACCTGCCCGCCGATCCGGCGGCCGAGCAGCCTGTAACCGAAGAGCCGGCGGCCAAGGCGGCCACGACGGAGCTTATGCGCGGCGCGAACGGCGACGAGGTGAAGGCGCTGCAGCAGGCGCTCAAGGATCTGGGCTACCCGGTGGGCAGCGTGGACGGGGTGTACGGCGGCGGCACGGAGACCGCGGTTCGGTACCTGCAATCCGACATGGATCTGACGGAGACCGGCAAGGCCGACGCGGCGTTGCAGGCTGCGGTGATCGGCGGCAATGCGCCCAAGTACGAGGCCTATGTGGAACTTACGCGCGGCGACAGCGGCATCCGGGTGCGGAACCTGCAATGGCGGCTGCGCGCGCTGTTCTACACCAAGCACTCGGTGGACGGCTCGTACGGCCCGGACACGGAGGAGGCGGTGAAGCGCTTCCTGAGCGCGATCGGCAGCAAGCAGTCGGGCGACGCGATCACGGCCAAGCAGCTCGCCTCGCTGTTCAAGAAATCCGCGCCCGAGTGCAAGACCTATTATGAACTCCGGAAGGATGACAACGCGCCGGTGGTGCTGCGGCTGAACAAGCGGCTCAAGAAGCTCGGCTATCTGAGCGGCAGGACGGGCGAAGCCTATGACAAGCACACCGTGCGCGCGGTCAAGGATTTCCAGGCGCAGGTCGAGCGCAAGGCCACGGGCGTGGCGGACGCCAAGACGCAGAAGCTGCTGTTCGCGAAGGACGCGCCGGTTCCTGAGCCGACGTCGACCCCGGGTCCGGGCGAGCAGGTGGTGAAGAACTCGACCATCAAGACGCTCAAGAGCTGGCTGAAGGCCAATCTGGGGCTGGATTACGACAGCAAGCAGGCGGTTGAGTATTTGCAGGACAAGCTGACGGACCTGGGCTATCTGACCGTTCCGAAAACGAGCGTATACGACAGCGACACCAAGGCCGCGGTGTCCGCCTACCAGAAGGCGAACGGCATCAAGGCCAATGGATTGGTGAATAAATCCACGCTCCAGAAGATGTTCGCCGTGGGCTGATGCCCGCCTGAGCGCTGAAGGGCGTCCAGAAGGTGAAACCCTTTGACGAGGTCTGGGGCGGAACCCCGGCGTTCCCCGCGCCGCCGTATCCGGGGTATCCGGACATGAGGATCGAAAAGCCGAGTCCGGGCGCAAGGCGGCGCGGCGTTCCCGATGTTCTGACGATGAAGGTGCCGCCCGACGGGCGGCACCTCAGCCCGTCGACAAAGATGTCGGCGGGCTGAAATTTAGTTTTCAGGCCAAAAGGATATTGAGGGGGGATGTCGAAGTAAACAGCGGGTGAGGAAGAATGCTGAGGAACCATGAAAAGCAAGGTGCAATGGAAATTGTCATCCTGGAACAAATGATTCCGGAGGTTCATCTGCTCCGGCGGATCGACCGTGCGATTGATTTCAGCTTTATTTACAAGCTGTGTGAGCCGCTGTATCGCCTTGACAACGGGCGACCGGCGATTCGTCCGGAGCTTCTGTTCCGGATGATCTTCATGCTCGGTCGAGCAAACATGCGCGAGCAGTCATTTCTCACCGCCGCAGTCCAAAATATGAATAGGATCGTCTCTCCTTTTTTCCGTACCTTGAGCCTTTTGTTCCTCTTTCCATCCCGAACCCCCTGCCACGCTGTTGCCTGACAGGGGGTTGTCAATGGGCCGAGCGGCGCGCGGCTTGCGCGCCGCTTCGAGTTCGGGTGTATGTTCGGCTAGGAATACACGCCTATTTCAATACAATGATGTGATTCCAGGATTTCTTTGCCGGCCGACAGACTTTCCAACGATTGCGCGGGGGCATACTCGAGGATAAACTCACAGCCAGGGTTCGGAATTGCCTTCATCTCGGCAAGGACCGGCTGCCAATCAATCGTGCCCTTGCCGATGGGCAGATGCTGGTCTTTCAGGCCGTCGTTGTCATGGATGTGCACAGCGCAAAGGCGCGGCCCGAGCTTGCGGATCAAGGCGGGCAGATCCCAACCGTTGATATGGGCATGGCCCAGATCGATCAGGTAAGAAACCTGGGCGTCGATGGGGTCCAGCGCATGCTCGAATTCTTGCTGCGTGTAGAGAGACTGACCGTTGTAGCCGACGTTCTCAAAGGCGAGCGCGACGCCCAGCGCCTTGGCTTCCACGGCCAGCCGGCCGGTGATGTCGACGGCCCGCTGCCGCGCCTGCGGCTTGGAAAAAGCGGGAGAGGTGGAAAAGCCGGGATGCAGCACGAGTTGGCCGGCCCCAAGCTGAGCAGCCAGTCGGAGCGCATCCAGATGATGCTGGTAGGCTGCTTCGCGCAGGATCTTCATCTCGGCGGTCAGATTGATGTCCCAAGCCGCCGGATGAAGGGTATACGTCAAGGGCAGTTGCTTCAATTGGGCGATCAGCCCGGCGTATTGCCCGTCCCAGGCATCCCAGGCCCCGCCGTCCATCATCAGTTCCACATGTTGAGCGCCGCGTTCGATCAGCGCTTTCATGTTTCCAACAATATCGCCGCCGAGAACGATCAATTCGGAATAAGAGATACGGTGCATGCGGTTTGGCTCCTTTGTTTTAAAAATTACAGGGCGATGATCTTTTCGCGGTTGACGCGAATGGAAATCTTCCGACCCGCCTCAAGCCGCTCGGTGTTGCCGGACTCAAAGATCACCGGCTGCTCACCGATCCTGGCGCAAACATGGCAGCTGCCACCCATGAAGATGCACTGCTCCACCGTCGCCGGTATATCGTCCGGCAGCGCCTGTCCCTCGGGTACCAGGCGCATGTCCTCCGGGCGGATGAAGACGACCTTGCCGCCTACTTCGAGTCTATTGATCTTGCCGATGAATTGGGCGACAAACTCGGTCCTGGGCGTGGAATAGATGGCTTCGGGCGTATCAATTTGCTCGATAACGCCGCCGTTCATGACGGCGATGCGATCCGCCAGCGCCATGGCTTCCATCTGGTCGTGGGTCACATAGATGGCGGTAATGCCCAACCGGCGCAGCATCAGGCCCAGCTCGATGCGCAACTGCTCCTTGAGCTTCGCGTCCAGCGCGGTCAACGGCTCATCCAGCAGCAGGATCTTGGGCTCGATCGCAAGCACACGCGCGATGGCGACGCGCTGCTGCTGACCGCCGGAAAGCTGTTGGGGTTTTTTGGAGGCGTGCAGCTCCAGGTCCATCATGGCGATCAGCTCGTCCACTTTCTTTTCGATCTGATCGGCCGAGAGCCTGCGCAGCTTCAATCCGAAGGCGATATTCTGCCGAACGGTCATGGTCGGGAAGAGCGCGTAGTTCTGGAAAACGAAGCCGACATTCCGCTTTTCAACCGGGGTAGAGCTGATTTCCTGATCGTAGAAGCGGATCTCGCCGCTGGTTTTCTTTTCCAGGCCGCCGATGATGCGCAAAAGGGTGCTCTTGCCGCATCCGGAGGGACCTAGCAGAACGACGATTTCACCCTGCCCGATTTCCAGGTTGATGTCGTGAAGCGCCTTGGTGCCATCGGCGAACACCTTGTTGATATGGGATATGGTCACGTGGATATCCTGCATGATGAATACCATCCTTCCGTTCAGCCTGTCGGCTATTTCGTCTTTGACTTGTTCAGCCTGTTCATCAGGTAAGTCAGCGGGATTGCGAAAGCCAGGAAAAGCGTGGTAAACGCGCTACCTACCTCGATACGCAGGGATGCGTAGGATTCATACATGCCCACGGGCAGGGTCATCAGCAAGGGCGTATACAAGAAAAACGTGATGTTGAATTCGCCCAGCGACATCATGAACACATTCACCGCGCCCGACAGGATGGATACGCGGATGGCCGGGAAAATCACCTGAAAGAACTTGCGGAAGGGGCCTGCGCCCAATGAGGAGGCGCACTCGTCGATGGAGCGGAAGTCCTTGGCGCGCAGCGCGCCCGTCACCGCGCGGAACATGAGCGGGAAGGTGAAGATCACATGGGCGATGAACAGCAGCACGCCCGAGCGGCGCAAGGGCGCGTAAGCCTGGGCCAGTGCAAGCCCAATGGCGATGCCGGGAATGGCGGCGGGCAGGGTCAGGACCTCTTCCAGCAGCTTCACCGCCTTGGAACGGCTGTTTCGGGCCATGGCGATCTTATAGGCCGTCATGCTGCCCAAAATCACGTTGACGACGACGGTCACGCAGGTGATCATAAAGGTGAGGCCGATGGTATGGCCGTAGTATTCAAAGACATAGCCATACCATTCCATCGTCAGGCCCTTGGAGAACATGGATTTCCCCCAATAGGCGCTGAACGAACCCAATACCGTAAACACGATGGGCACGATCAAGAAGGCGGTGGTGGCTATGATCAGCAGGTAAACAAGGATTTTAAGCAGCTTGCCCATCGGATTGTATGCTTTCATCGCGCTTACTCCTTTTCCAGAATCAGTCGGGCCAGCATATTCAAAAGCACGCAGACCAGCCCGATAAAGATGGCCATGGCGCTGGCAACGGAAATATTAAAGTAATTCGTGTATTCCGTATACATCAAAATGGGGATGATCTCGAAGTTATTGGCCAGGGTAAAGGCTGTGCCGAAGGCGCTCATGGAGGTGCAAAAGGCGATCGCGGAAGCAGAGACAAATACCGGCATCAGCGTCGGGATCACGATCTTGAAAATGGCCTGCTGTTCATTCGCGCCCACGGTACGCGCGGCTTCCTCCAACCGCACGTCAAATTCCACGACGGAGCCGTAGATGGTGAGCACGGCCTTCGGGATGGAGAAATACAGATAGGCGAAGAATATGCCGAGGATCGTATAGGCGAAGGAACCGGACGCGGTGCCGGTGAGTAGGCGCGTCAGCATCGGGGCGACGCCCGTGGTGCCGAACAGAATGATGATCATGAAGCCGACGACCACGCCGGGCAGGGAAACCGGGAAGGTAATCAGCGTCATGTAAAGATTCTTCCCTTTAAACTCCGAGCGGGCCAGAAAGAAGGCGATCACGCCCGCAATCACCAGCGTGACAGCCGTCACAACCACCGACAGCCACAGGCTGTTCCAGAGCGCGGTCGCATAGCGCGTATTTGTAATGATGGATGTGTAGTTGAGCAGGGTAAAACCGTTTTCTCCGGTAAAGCTCTTGACGCCCAGCATAAAGATGGGCAGAATAAAAAACAACGTAAACAGAACCATGACCGGCAGCACGAAGACCAGGTTGGCACTCTTTCGCATGGCGTAGCACACCTCCGGAAGCTTATGCGGTCCGCCAAACAGGTTGCGGGCGGATATCATCCGCCCGCCCTGTTTGGTCGTACTGATGAAGTTTATTTCCCCGTGATATCTGTCGTCCAGCGGGCGACGAAATCGCTCTGCACGGTGGCCATCTTGGCCCAGTCCACGTCCTTGACGCGCGCGTAGTCCTCATCGGGCAGGAACAGCGCCTTCACGTCATCGGTCAGTGCTTCCGGGTTGATGGGGCGCACGTAGCCCTTGGCGAAATCCCTCTGGCCATCCACGGAGAATAGGTAGTCGATCAGCGCTCTGGCGTTGTCGGGGTTGGGGCAATCCTTCACCATGCCGATCACGTAGGGGATCTTCAAGGAACCCTCCTGAGGAATGACGACTTCGATGGGCCCGTTCTGGGCGTATTTCAGGCCATAGCCGTTGAAATCGGCGTCGATCAGGATGGGAATCTCGCCCTTGAGCAGCTTGGCGGTGGACGTCTGCATGGGGTATACCACGTCGTTCTCATTCAGCTTCTTAAAATACTCGATGGCGGGATCGAAATTGTCCAGCGATCCGCCCATCGCCTCGTTGACCGCGATGGAGGCGCTGTAGCCGACGGCGGCGGCGGTGGGGTCCAACATGCCGATCATGCCCTTGTACTTTGGATCCAAGAGATCCGCCCAGCTCTGAGGAATGGGCAGATCGCCCAGCACTTCCGTGTTGACCAGGATGGCGATGGAGCCGTAGTGAACCGTGGAATACAGGCCGTCGGCATTCTTCAAGGCGCTGTCGATCTGATCGAAGTAGCCATGCTTGTAGCTTTGCAGCACGTCCTCGCCTTCAGCCCTTATGCCGAAGGTGATGCCCAGGTAGACCATGTCGCATAGGGGGCTGGACTTCTCCGCGATCAGCGCCGTGAGCGATTGGCCGCTGTTCTTGTTGTCGTTGGGTGCGGAAATGCCGGTGGTCTTGCTGAACGTGCGCAGCGCGGTGCCCCAGTTCACCCAATCCTGCGGCGTGTTGTAGGTGATCACAAAGCCGTCGGCAAGGGCGCCCAAGGAGCAGGCGATCAGGACCAGGCACAGAGCGGCGGAGATGATCATACGGATGTGTTTCATGGATAGACCTCCCTTTCTTTGATCGACCGGGCAATTAATTATTAATCATTATAATCTATGAATGATTAATATATTGATCCAATTATATGCATAACACGCCGCGTTGTCAAGCGATTCTCGAAATATGTTAGCGCCGCATTGATTGGCCTCCAATATTTTGGATACAGAGTTGCAACTAATGGAATTATCTGATATTATTCATATTATGTTGATCGAGGAGGGGACAGCCATGCCGGGGAAGAAGGCGACGACGATGGATATTGCCAAGCTGGCCGGGGTCTCCCAATCCACCGTTTCCATGATCCTGTCGAGGAAGGTGGGCGCGTCTTTTTCCCGCGAAACCATCGAACGCGTCTTTGCCGCTGCCACGCAGCTGAACTATCAGCCGGTCAGAAAGGGCAGGGAGGGTATCACGGCGGCGCGCCTGATCGCGGTCGTTACGCCCACGCTGGCGAATCCCTATTATGCCACGCTTTTGCAAGAGCTCGAAAACGAGGCGGTCGCCAAGGGATACAAGGCATTCTTCTATACGACCTATCGGGATGAGGCGATGGAAGGGGCCTTTCTGAATCTGGCGGGCACGCTGCCTTTTAGCGGAATTGTGTTTGCCTATATGCCCTATCATAGGGAAAGGGTGATGGCCCTATCGCTCTCTACGCCCGTGATCATCGTCAGCGACCGAAAGGATGAATTCATGGACGCCAACACGGTGGAACTGAACAGCATGATCGCTGGTGAGACGCTCGCGGATTATTTGCTCAGCCTCGGGCATCGCCGATTCGCGTTCATCACCACGCCGCTCCGGGTAGCCAATACCCAGCGCGGCATGCGCCTGGCGGGCGTTCGGAATCGGGTGACGAACGCGGGCGGGCGCCTGGATGTTTACGAGGCGCAGAAGCTGGGCGCGGAAGGCAACTACAAGCCGGAGGATGAGTATCAGGCGGGCTATACGCTCTCGCTCAAAGCCTTTGAGAAGCCGGGCGTAACGGCCTGTGTCGGCGTGAACGACATGGTGGCCTACGGCATCCTGGATGCCATCGAATCCAAGGGGCTGCATGTGCCGGCCGACTGCTCGGTGGCCGGGTTTGACAACGTGTTTCCATCCCGATTCAATCGGATCAATCTGACCACGGTGGATTCCCAACTTGCGCGAAAAGGCAGGGACGCCTTTGATCTGCTTCTGCGCAACATCGACCAGGTCAGGACCGGAAACGGGCAGCCTGGCATCGTTAAAATTGAATATAGGCCGCAGTTGGTGGTCGGCCACACGACCGCAGCCTGCCCAAATATAGATGGTTGCGGCGCGCAGGGGTCGAGGCGCGCGATCCTTGCTGGGCAGTGATCTATCGCCCAATGCCGTCGACCAATTGCTGAAGCCGTGCGAATTCGGTGAAGGAGAACGCGCGCAGCCCATCACCTGCGAACGATCGGCCCACCATCGGGTATTTGTTGCCGGCCAGCGGTTCGCCGCTGCGGCGTCCGTCGAGGGTCGCGGCCACATGCGCGCCCATCGGCACATGCGCCGACACGGTGTAGCGCCCGATCGTGTAGCGCCCGCCCCGGTAATTAGCATGGCCGTCCAGGCGCGCCTTGATAACTGCGCAAGGAAACCATTGAACGATCCTTCGCCGAAGCCAAGGAAAACCACGGCCTACGTACTGCCCGCATGCTCGGTCGAGCAAACATGCGCGAGCAGTCATTTCTCACCGCCGCAGTCCAAATATGAAGAGGATCGCCTCTCCTTTTTCCCGTGCCTTGAGCCTTTTGTTCCTCTTTCCATTCCGAACCCCCTGCCACGCTGTTGCCTGACAGGGGGGGTTGTCAATGGGCTGAGGTGCCGCCCGACGGGCGGCGCCTTCATCGTCAGTCCGCTCCTGTTCCGAAAAGCGGGGAGGCGCCTGCGTGACATACTTCCAAAGGAGGGGAATGGGCTACCCCTCTCGCAGCCGCTCGGCCAGCGCCGTATAGCGGTGCGACACGTAATTATTCTCCACCATCTTTTGCACGCAATCCGCCCGCCCGACCAGCACCACCAACTTCCGCGCGCGGGTGACGGCGGTGTAGAGCAGGTTGCGCGTGTACAGCATCGGCGGGCCGCTGACCAGCGGCAGCACCACGGCCTCGAACTCGCTGCCCTGGCTCTTGTGCACCGTCACGCAGTAGGCCGGTTCGAGGTCCTCGAGTTCCTCCTCGCCGTACACGGCCACGCGCTCGTCGTCGAAGGTCACGGTGACCGTGCGCTCCCCCGGGTCGATCACCGAGATAAAGCCGATGTCGCCGTTGAACGCGCCCAGGCCCCGCTCGCCCTCGCGCGTCCACTCGAGCTCGTAGCTGTTGCGAACCTGCATCACCTTGTCGCCCTCGCGCAGGATGCCGCCGTTTGCCATGATTTCATGCTTATCGCCGCGCGCGGGATTGAGCGCCTCCCTCAGCGATCGATTCAGCGCCCACACGCCGGCGTCGCCCTTTTTCATCGGGCTCATCACCTGGATGGCGCGCAGCGCGTCGACGTTCAGATACTTGGGCAGCCGCTCGGAGATCAGCGCGCGAACAAGCTCGGCGGCCTCCTTCGGCCCGTCCGCGCGCTCGAAGAAAAAGTCGGTGCCGCGCCGGTTAGCGATCGGCATCTCGCCCCGGTTGATCCGGTGGGCGTTCGTGACGATCGCGCTCTCGCCGGCCTGGCGGAAGATTTCGGTCAGCCGCGTCACCTTAAGCACGCCGCTTGAGATCAGGTCGGACAGCACATTGCCCGCGCCCACCGACGGCAGCTGGTCCTGGTCGCCCACCAGCACCAGCCGGCAGCCGGCCGGCAGCGCGCGCAGCAACGCGCGCATCAGGAAGATATCCACCATCGACATCTCGTCCACGATCACCGCGCCCGCTTCGATCGGGTTCTGCTCGAAGCGCGCGAAGTTCTCACCGTCGTACTCGAGCAGCCGGTGAATCGTCTGGGCCGGGGCGTCGGTCGCCTCGCTCATGCGCTTGGCCGCGCGCCCGGTCGGCGCGCACAGCACCGTGTCGCCAAGTTCGCTCAGCAGCTTAAGCATGCCGTGCAGGCAGGTGGTCTTGCCGGTGCCCGGCCCGCCGGTCAGGATGGAAATGCCCTGGCTGACCGCGCAAAGCAGCGCGTCCCGCTGCGCCTGGTGCAACGCGATCTGCTCGCGCTCTTCAAACGCGGCGATCCGCGCCTCGGCGTCGCCCAGCGATGGGAACGCGTGTTGACCGAGCGCGCGCAGCCGACGGGCGACCTCGCCCTCGGCTTCGTAGAGCCGCTTCAAGTAGATCGCGCCGCCGCCGTCTTCCTCGCGGACCACCAACTCGTTCAACAGGATCAGCTGATCGACCGCGCGCTCGACCAACGGCGCGCCGACGTTCAGCAGCGCGCGCGCCCTCTCGACCAACATGGGGCGCGGCAGGTAGGTATGCCCACCCTGGGCGACCGCTTCGTCGAGCGCGAACTTCACGCCGCAGGTCAGCCGGTGCTCGCTCTCGGGCTCGACGCCCAGCGCCGAGGCGATGCCGTCCGCGGTCTTGAACCCCACGCCCTCCACGCGCTCGGCCAACTGGTAGGGGTCGCTGCGCACCACTTGCATCGTGCGGTCGCCGAACGCGCGCACGACCTTGTTGGCGAGTGCCGCGCCGATGCCGTAGGTCTGCAAGAACACCATCAGCTGGCGCGATTCGCGCTGCGCTGAGTAGCCCTCGGCGATCATCGCGGCGCGCTTGGGGCCTATGCCCACGATCTCGGTCAGCCGATCGGGTTCGTCGGCGAGCACGGTCAACGCGTCGTCGCCGAAGTGCTGCACGATCAGCTTGGCGGTGGACGCGCCGACGCCACGGATCGCGCCGCTCGCGAGGTACCGCTCGATGCCGCGCGCGGTGGTGGGGCGCACGCTTTCAAATGAAGTGACCTTGAGTTGCCGCCCGTAGTCGCGGTGCTCGGCCCATTCGCCGGTCAGCTTCAGGCGCTCGCCCGCGTGCAGCGGCGGCAGCACGCCCACGCAGGGGACCGTCTCGCGCCCGGCCTTGACGCTCAGCACCGTCCAGCCGTTTTGGTCGTTGCGGAACACCACGTCCTCGACGACGCCCTCAATCTGCTCCATCGATCCTCCGAATTACAACACTGCCCGATCCAAAAAGGCGATCACGTCGGCGTACACCTGCGCGCGTCCGGGCTCGAGCAGGATTTCGTGGCGCATGCCCTCGTACACATGGAGCGATACGCCTGTGTAGCCCACCTCGCGCATGCGCCCAACCGCCGCGTCCAGCCGCGCGCGGTCGATCATGCAGGGGTCGTCCGCGCCCGAAATGAACAGGATGGGCAGCTCGGGCTTGCGAAGCGCCCAGCCATCGCGCGCGTAGGCGGCCTTCATCAGCCCCATCAGCGCCTCGTAGCCGTTGAGCGTGAAGTTGAAACCGCACTTCTCGTCCCGCTCGTAGGCGGCGACCGCCTCCGGGTCGGAGTTGAGCCAGCCGAACGCGCCGCTGAGCGCGGGCATCTGCCTGCGGAACGGGCCGTTGGTCAGCTTGTCCATCAGCGCGCTTCGGTGGCGCTCGCCCCGCAGCCATTTGAGCACCTTGACGAGCGCCCGGCCCGCGCCGGCGGACGGATTCTCGCTCGGACAGCCGCACACGATCAGCGCGGACAGCTCGCCGTCGTCCGAGCGCGCGTAGGCGCGCGCCGCCAGGGAGCCCATGCTGTGCCCGAACAGGCACAGCGGAACGCCCGGATGGCGCGCGGTCAAGAGCCCGGCCATCTGCCTCAGGTCGGCGAGCAGCCCGCCCGCGCCGGCAGGGCCGAAGTAGCCGAGGTCGCTCGCCGTCGCAGCCGACGCGCCGTGGCCGCGGTGGTCGTGGATCAGCACGGCGTAGCCCGCCCGGGTAAGCGCCTCGATAAAGCCCAGATAACGCTCCTTGTACTCGGCCATGCCATGCGCAATTTGAACCAGCGCGCGCGGTTCGTCTTCGGGTTCGGCGATCAGCACCGACAGCATCAGGCCGTCGGCCTCCGATTTCACTTTGAGCGTCTCGGTTCTCATGTGGCCGCCTCCTCTTCAGGGTCGCGGATGGTGTTCGAGCGCAGCTTGTTCAGCGCGCGCTCCACGGCGTCGCGGCTCTCGCCCCAGGGCTTGTCCTGGTTGCGGAAGTCAAACTTGCGGGTGAACCAGTCGAGGTCGCCCTCCACGCGTTTCAGGTTGTCGAGCGTCACGCGCGCCGCCGCTTCGCAGAACGCGCGCGCGTCCCGGCCGGACATGGATTGCGGCGCGCGCGCCGTCAGGTGCGCGCAGTGGCGCACGCACAGCCCCTTCGATGCCTCGAACACCTCGCGGAACGCCGTCTCGTGCGACCACATGTACAGCAGCGTCTCCTCATAGCGTGCCATGGCCTCATTTAGCCGGTCGCACAGCGCGCATCCGTCGAACAGCCTTGCCCCCCCGCCTTCGGCCTGCGCGCGGCCGCCCAGCCAGGAGCGCGTGGGCGCTCCGAATTCGCCTTTTTCCAGCCGGGCGATCGTCTCCTTCAGGTAGGTGTGCGCCATCAGCGCCAGCCCCAGCCGGTTGCCGGCGTCGTAGAGCAGCCGGAAGTGCTGAGCGCAAAAGCCCTTGCGGTTGACCTCGATGCGCTGGGCCGGTTCCATGACCGATCCACCCAGAAAATAGGCGATGTAGTCGCGCTCGCTCCGCCGTTCGAGCGCGCACAGCGGGCATTCCCCCCCGCGCTCATAAGCCGCCCAAACCGGCGCGGTGTCGATGTGTTGTTTCAAGGTGGGTACCTCCTGTTTGTTACACTGTATTACACCCCGCCCCGATTGTCAATCCCGGAAAATCGGCGCGAAGGGATAGCGCCCGCCGCAACGCGCATAGCCTTTTGTGGAGGCGATCCTATGCGAAAAAAGAGCTTGCTCCGCCATCGCGTATACGTGCGGCGGCGCTTTCCGAGGCCGGCGGTGCTGCTTTTGCTGTTCATCGCCTTGCTGCTCGTGGCGTTTGTGCGCTATGCGCGGCCCGCGATCCACCGGCTGGCGCTCGACCTGGATCAAGCGCCGGTCGCATCCGAGCGGATCACCCGCGACGTGGGCTTCGACGCGCTTTCGCTGTACTTGGTGGAGCTTAAGCGAAGCGATCAAGCCGACGCGGCGCGCGTCGAGGCCGCGCGCTACGTGCCGCGCGGCGCGGCAGGCTATGTGCTGAGGGACGGCGAGGCCTGCTGCGTGATCGGCGCGGGTTTTTCCGACAAGGCCGATGCCGAGCGCGTCGCGGCCCAGCTCAAGCAGGATGAGGCGATTGATGCCCGGATCCACGTGCTGACCGGCGAGGCGGCGCTGCTGCGCGTGACCGCCACCGAGGCGCAGCTAAAGGCGCTGGTCGAAGGAGAAGGGGCGCTGCGCGCGCTGACCCCTGCGCTGGCCGCCCATGCGCTGGCGCTCGACCGGGGCATGGTCGAGCCTGCGGGGCTGCGCGCCGCGCTGTCGATCGAGGCCGAGCAGGCGGGCGCAAATTTGGCGCGGCTGAAAAAGGCCGCGGGCGAGGCACCCAACGCCGTCGCAGCCGGGCTGATCGAGCGGCTGGCCGCGCTCGAGGACGCCTGCCGCCGGCTGAGCGCGGACAGCGGCGATTCCGCGCTCATCCTGTCGTCCCGGCTCAAGTACGCCTTCATCGACCTGCGCGCCGGGCACATCGAGTTTCTAAAGGGGTTAGGCAGCCGATGATCCATTCGGGCGTCGGCTGCCTACGATGGCTGCGCGCCGTCACGATTCGTTACGGATTTGACAGTTCTATGCCAATGACCCTTTTCTTTTGGCGCTCCATCCGTTATAATGGCGTAAGAGGCGGGGCGGTATCCGCCCCGCGAATCCCCGTCGAGAGGAGCGCAGCCCATTGAAAGCCGAACAAATAATAAAGGTGCTCGACGCCAAGATCCTCAGCGGAGACAAGCTGCCCGAGGAGGATATCCGGTCGGCGTGCGGCTCGGACATGATGAGCGACGTGCTGGCCTTCCCGAAGGAGCGCATGGTGCTGCTGACGGGCCTGACCAACGCGCATGTGGTGCGCACCTGCGAGATGCTGGACGTGCTGCTGATCGTGTTTGTGCGCGGCAAGGTCCCCGGGCAGGACGTGCTGAACATGGCCAAGAACCGCGGCATCGTGGTGATCGGCACGCCCTATACGCTCTACGAGGCCTGCGGCCTGTTATACGAGAGCGGCCTGCCCGGCGGCGTACATCTGCGCGAGCCGGACTAGGTCAGAATACGTAAGGAGTCGAGTCAAGCATGAGCGACCAGATTACGCTGCACGAGGTCTATCCGGTCGAGAAGGGCGATTTTGAAACCGCGGGCGAGGTGTCGGCCAGCATCAAGCGCATCCTGAAAAAGCTGGGCGTGGACAGCGGCGTCGTACGCCGGGTGTCGATCGCCACCTATGAGGTCGAGCTCAACCTGGTGATTCATTCGCTGGGCGGGGAGATCGAACTGCGGATCCGGCCCGACTACCTCGAGCTCAACGTGCGCGACCGGGGGCCGGGCATTCCCGACATCGAGATGGCGATGCGCGAGGGCTACTCCACCGCCACCGACGACGTGCGCACCATGGGGTTTGGCGCGGGCATGGGCCTGCCCAACATGAAGCGCAACACCACGGACTTTCACATCGAATCTACGGTCGGCGTGGGCACGACCATTGAGATGGGGTTTCAGCTATGAGCGAGATCAAGGCCTACCACCATTCGGTCACGCTGGACGTTACCAAGTGCGTAGGCTGTACCAACTGCCTCAAGCGCTGCCCGACCGAGGCCATACGCGTGTACGGCGGGCGGGCGCACATCATCGACGAGCGCTGCATCGACTGCGGCGAGTGCATCCGCGCGTGCGCGTACCACGCCAAGGTGGGCGTCACCGACCCGCTGGCCGCGATCAACCGCTTCCCCTACAAGATCGCGCTGCCCGCGCCCGCGCTGTACGGGCAGTTCAGGAACCTGAAGCACGTGGGCAGCGTCGCGCGCGCGCTCAAGCAGATGGGCTTTGACGAGGTGTACGATGTCGCGCGCGGCGCGGACATCGTGACGCGCGCGGTGCAGGACCGGCTCAAGCAGCCCGGCTGCCCGCGCCCGCTGATCTCGTCCTCCTGCCCGGCGGTGATCCGGCTGATCCAGACGCGCTTCCCCGAGCTGATCGAGCACATCGTGGACGTGAAATCGCCGATGGAGATGGCGGCCACCCAGGCGCGCCGCGAGTTTTGCCAGAAAAACTCTGTCCCGCCCGAGGATGTGGGCTGCTTCTTCATCACGCCCTGCGCCGCCAAGATGACCGCGATCAAGAACCCCATCGGCCACGGGCCCTCCCAGGTGTCGGGCGCGATCTCGATCATGGAGATCTACGGGCTGCTGTCGGGCCTTTTGCGCAAGCCCGGCCCGCCCGAGGACGACACGGGCTTTCGCGCGACGGCGCTCGGCGTCGGCTGGGCGCGCACCGGCGGCGAGGCCACCGCGGCGGGCATCGAAAACGCGCTGGCGGTGGACGGCATCGAGCACGTGGCCCGGGCGCTCGAGGAGATCGAAAACAACAAGCTCGGAGGACTGACGCTGTTCGAGGGGCTGGCCTGCGTGGGCGGCTGCGTGGGCGGGCCGCTGGTGTACGAGAACGTGTTCATCGCGCGCAACCGCATCCGCGAATTGCTGTTCAAGCTCCCCATGCTCAAACCCGAGGAGAACATCTCCGACGAGGAAATGGCGCATTTGCGGTCGATCGTGCACCTCGACCGGCCGATTCGGCCCGTCAAGGCCATGCAGATCGACCAAAACCTCGAGACGGCGCTTACGAAGATCCGCCAAGTCGAGGAGATCAGAAAGCGCCTGCCCGGGCTCGACTGCGGCTCCTGCGGCTCGCCCTCGTGCCAGGCGCTGGCCGAGGACATCGTGGGCGGCTACGCGCACGAGACCGACTGCCTGTTCCTGCTCAAGGCGCGCGTACGCGACATGGCCAAGCAGATGGTAGAGCTAAGCGATAATACGAGGAGGTAGCCCATGACCATTCAGTCGTTCATCGACCTGACCGGCGCGAAGTTGCTGACCGCGGGCGTCGATACCGCGCGCGAGATCAGCTGCGGTTACACCTGCGACCTGCTCAGCTGGGTGATGGCGCACGGCGCGGCCGGCATGTGCTGGGTTACCGTGCAGACCCACCTGAACGTGGTGGCGGTGGCCACCTTGATGGACATGGCGGCGGTGGTCGCGCCCGAGGGCATTGCGTTTGAAGAAAACGTCATAGAAAAGGCCGCCGAGGAAGGCGTGGCGCTGCTTCAGTCGGACAAGACCGCCTACCAGCTGTGCGGTCTGCTGTATGCCGCCGGCGTACCCGATCGCCGCTGACGCGGGGCTCGAAACCTTCCCGCCCATCCGCCCGCTGCGCGGACGACCAGTCGGGAATCTTTCGAGCTGATGGGTTACGGGCCCGCCTGCCTGAAAACCCCGCGGGGTTTCCAGGCAGGCGGGCGCGTTCCGGGGGGGCCGAGGCCCTCCCAAACCCTCCCAGGGCTGGGATGAGCGAGGATGGTGAGAAGAGCCCATGGATTGCGCGGCCGACCTGCACATCCACTCCTGTCTGTCGCCGTGCGGCGATGCGCTGATGACCCCGAACAACATCTGCCGGATGGCGCTGCTCAAGGGGCTCGAGCTGATCGCGGTGACCGACCACAACACGGCGCGGCAGCTGCCCGCCGTGGAAGGCGTGTGCCGCGAGATCGGGCTGAACCTGCTGCCGGGGATGGAGCTGACCACGCGCGAGGAGGTGCATCTGCTGGCCTACTTCCGGACGGTTCCCGAGGCCCTTGCCTTCTCGGACGCGCTCTATCCGCACTTGCCGGACATGCCCAATCGCCCGGCCTTCTTCGGCGAGCAGCAGTTGATGGACGCCGAAGACGAGCCGACCGGGAACGAGCCGCGGTTGTTGCTGTCGGCGCTCGACCTGGGGCTGGACCAGCTGACCGGGATGATCCTTGCGGCGCATGGCCTGCCGGTGCCGGCGCACATCAACCGGGGCAGCAACGGCCTGCTTAACGTGCTGGGCTTCCTGCCGCCCGGCGCGCCCTACCGCGCGCTCGAGGTGGCGCGCCATTTGCCTTGCCCGCCGCTGCCGGACGGCCCCAAACGCCTCCATTCGTCGGACGCCCACCGCCTCGAGGACATCTTCGAGCGCGAGGTGTTTCTTCCGCTTAATCAGCCCACCGCCGAAGGTTTTTTTGCGTGGATCGACGGACCGTAGGGCCGGCCCGCGTGTCGCCGAACCTTTTGCCACACGGTTGTAATTTGTCCCAATCTATTGTATAATCATCCCCAGGCATGGAATTATGGGAGGCGTCATTTTGCCCACGGATACGCCGCGCGGCGCGCGAAGGTCAGGCGCGCCATGGCCCGATCGAACCGCAGCGGCACCGCCGCTGTGGCTGATTGTCGTCGCCGTCGTGCTGCTGGCGCTGGGGCTTGCGCTGCAAAACCGCGCGGCGGGCGGGACGGCGGAGGTGGCGGCCGCGCCGGCTGTACGGGGCGTCGTTATCAACGAACTGATGAGCGCCAACCGCTCGGCCGTGCGCGACGACCGGGGCCGGTATGCCGACTGGGTCGAGCTCACCAACGCGTCGGACGCGCCGGTGGATGTCGGCGGCTGGAGTTTGACCGACGGCGAGGAGCGGCTGGTCGGGTTCACCTTCCCCGAGCAGGTGATGGCGCCCGGCGAGTGCGTGCTGATCTACGCCACGGGCAACCTCAAGAACGTCAAGGGCTATCCTTACCACGCGCCGTTCAAGCTAAACGCGCGCGGCGAGCGCGTCGTGCTGCGAGACCGGTCGGGGGCGCTCGTCGACGCGGTCGATTGCCCGTCGCTCGAGGGCAACCAGGCCTACGCGCGCCGGACGCAGAACGGGACGTGGGTGACGACCATGTACTACACGCCCGGCATGCCCAACACGCCCGAAAACCACCGCCGCTGGGCGGCGCAAGTGGGCAGCGCCTCGGGCGCGCTGGTCATCAACGAGTTGATGCCGGATAACGAGACATACCGCCTGGGCGCGCGCGGCGAGAGCTGCGACTACATCGAGCTGCGCAACCAGGGCGATCAGCCGATCGACCTGGCAGGTTACATGCTGTCGGACGACGAAGGCCGGCCCGACAAACACGTGCTGCCCGGCCGGACGCTGGAGCCGGGCGCGGTGCTGCTGGTGCTGGCGTCCGGGGAGGCGTCGCAAACGCCGGACGAGCCGCACGCGCCGTTCAAGCTGTCGGCCAAGGGCGAAACCGTGGTGCTGTCCGACCCTTCGGGCCGGCTGATCGACCGGGTGAGCTGCCCGGCGCTTGATGCCGACCGCGCCTGGTCGCGCATGGACGACGGGCGCTTCACCGCCGATTTCCCGCCCACGCCCAGCGAGCCCAACACGCCCGAGGGGTTGAAGCGCATCGAGCGCGCGCTGTCGGCGGGCAACCCGGACAAGTTGACGCTGAACGAGGCCATCGCCTCGGCGCGCAAGCCCAACACCGCCAAATCGACCGGCGACTGGGCCGAGCTGTACAACGCGTCGGGCGAGGCGATCGACCTCAAAGGCTACGGCCTGTCGGACGATCCGGGCCATCCGCGCAAGTGGCGCTTCCCGAGCGGGGCTCACATTGCGCCGGGCCAGTACCTGCTGGTGCAGTTGACCGGCGAGGATCGGGCGAACCCCGCGAAGGCGCTCTACGCCGCCAATTTCAAGCTGTCCTGCGCCCGCGGCGAGACGCTCACGCTGTCGCGGCCGGACGGCACGGTGATCGACCGGCTGCCGATGCTGAATCAACGCGCCGCGGTATCCTACGGACGCATGTCCGGGCGCGACGGTTATTACTATCTCACCGAGCCTACGCCGGGCGCCGCCAACGCGGGGCCCGCCTACGCGGGTCGCGCGGACGCGGTGGTGTTCTCCCGGCCGGGCGGCTGGTTCGAGGGCGGCGAGTTTTTGGTCGAGCTGTCGGCGGGGCCGGGGCAGCAGGTCCGCTACACGCTCGACGCGTCGGAACCGACCGAGCAATCGAGCCTGTACTCGGGCGCGATCGCGGTATCGAAGACCACGATCATCCGCGCGCGCGCCTACGGCGAGGATCTGCTGCCCTCGATGACCCATACCCAAAGCTACCTGTTCGGGCCGAGGCACAGCCTGCCGGTCGTGTCGCTGGTGTCCGATCCCGAGTACCTGTTCGGCAGCCGGGGCGGCATCTACGCGATGGGCCCGAACGAGCTGAAATACCCGTTCAAGGGGGCCAACTTCTGGAAGAGCTGGGAGCGCGCCGCCAACATCGAGCTGTTCGCGCCCGACGGCACGACCGTCCTGTCGCAGGGCACGGCGCTGGCGCTGCAGGGCCAGTACAGCCGCATGGAGTCGCAGAAGGCGTTCAAGCTGACCGCGCGCGCGGTCTACGGCCCGCCGAGCTTTGACGCCGCGCTGTTCCCGAACCGGGCGTACGACAGCTACCGGTCGTTCCTGCTGCGCTCCTCCGGTCAGGACACCAACAAGACGCGCTTGCGCGACGCGGTGCTCGCCTCGCTGGCCGAGAACACGGGCGTGTTCTACCAGGATGCCGCGCCGGCGGTGGTGTATTTGAACGGCGAGTATTGGGGGCATTACAACCTGCGCGAGCGCATCCACAAGTACTCGATCGCCCAGCGCGAGGGCTGGAAGGACCTCGACGCCATCGACATCGTCAAGGGCAACGGCACGGTCAAGCAGGGTACCGACGCCGACTACCAGGCGTTTTTGACCTGGCTCAAGAAGAACGGCTGCGTCAGCGAAGCGAACCTCGCAAAGGTCTATGAGATGGTGGACGTCGATAACTACCTCGACTACGTGGCGCTCGAGATGTACACCGGCAACACCGACCTGCTCAACGTCAAGCGCTACCGATCGCGCGAGGGCGACGGGCGCTGGAAATGGGTGCTGTACGACACCGACTGGGCGTTCTACACCGACACCGACTCCTACCGGCGCTGGCTCGACAAGGGCGGCGCGGGCTCGGGCAAGAAGACCGACAACACGCTGTTCGTGCAGCTGATGCGCAATCCCGCGATCAAGGAGAAGTTCCTCAGGCGCTTCGGCGAATTGATGTATACGAGTTGGCGGCCCGACATCGTGAACGCAAAGATCGACGCCTACGCGCGGCTGATCGAGCCCGAGATGGCCGCGCAAACGGCCCGCTGGGGCGGCTCGGTCAAGCGCTGGCGCAGCGCGTTGAACAGCTTCAAGAAGTATGCCGACGAGCGGCCCAGGAAGATGCTCGGCTACATCAAGCGGGAACTGAAATGGAGCGACGCGCAGATGCGCGCGTACTTCGGCGACATCATGGATCATCTTGGCAGGTAACACCATCGAGGGAGGCGCGGACATGGCTGACGTTCGGCACGAGCTCAAATACTTCATCTCGGTCGCGGACGCGCCGGGGCTGATGGACCGGCTCGGCAAGGTGCTTAAAATCGACCCGAACGCCGGCGCGCACGGCGAGTACATGGTGCGCTCGCTGTACTTCGACGACCTTAACGACTCCGCCTACAACGACAAGCTGGACGGCGTAGCGCAGCGCGACAAGTACCGCATCCGCATCTACAAGCTCAGCGACCGGGAGATCTTCCTCGAGCGCAAACGCAAGCTGGGCGACCTGATCCGCAAGGACAGCGCGGCGATCACCCGGCGGCTGGCCGAGCAGCTGATCGGCGGCGACCCCGCCGGGCTGCACAGGGCGGACAACCCGCTGCTTCAGGACATGTTCGTCCAGATGCGGCTCAGGGGACTGAAGCCTTGCGTGGTGGTCGACTACGAGCGCGTCGCCTACCTGCACCCGGCCGAGCGCGTGCGCATCACCTTTGACAAGAAGGTGCGCTCGGGGCTGACCGGGCGGAACCTGTTCGACCCGGGACTCAGGACGCTGCCGGTGCTCGAACCCGGGCGCATGGTGCTCGAGGTCAAGTACGACCGCTACCTGCCCGACTTCATCGCGGCGCTTTTATCAAGCGTCAGCGCCGAGCGCAGCGCGATCTCGAAGTATACGCTGTGCAGGCAGTACGCGCCCGTTTAGCAGATGGTGGTCTGGCAGCCACAGTAGCCGTCAGGCCGCTGGATTAGGCGCGTCAGGCCGCTGGATTAGGCGAACCAATGCAATTGAGGGGGCATCTTTAGATGAACAAGATCGACTTCTCCAACATGTCCATCACAGTAAGCTCCACGCCGACCATTTTGCTGGCGCTGGGGTTGGCCTTCGCGGTCGGGGTCTTCATCTTCACCGTATACCGGCTGAACTACCGGGGCGTGCTGTTCAACGTCAACTTTGGGTTGACGCTGGTGCTGATGACACTCATCACCACGCCCGTGGTCATGTGCATCCGCGACTCGATCCAGCTGTCGATGGGCATGGTGGGCGCGCTGTCGATCGTGCGTTTCCGCACGGCGGTCAAGGATCCGCTCGACACCGCCTACATGTTCTGGGCGCTCACGATGGGCATCCTGCTGGGCGCGGGCCAGTTCTTCCTGGCGGCGCTGGCCTCGGTGGGCATCGCGGCGCTGATCTTCCTGCTCGGGCGGTTCGTCCACAAGGGCGACGACTGCTACCTGCTGGTGATCCGCTGTCGGCCGGGCGCGGACGCTCAGGCGCTGGCCGCGCTTAACAACCCCAAGTTGGTCAAGAGCCAGAAGATGAAGTCGAAGACCGCCTCGCGCCAGGGCGTCGAGATGGCGCTTGAGGTGCGCGTGACCCGGCAGGACGCGCTGATCGGCAAGATCCTTTCGGTCGAGGGCGTGGACGACGCGACGCTGGTGGCCTATCAGGCCGAGACGGTGTAGGATGCGCTGGATCAAGTGGCGGGGACGTTGGCCCGTCCCGCCGTGGTTCGTAGCGGCGGCGGCGATTGCGCTGGCGCTTTCCTGGTTCGCGCAGTTCCGTTGGCTGCCCGGCGGCCTGCGGCTGGGCGAGCCGCGACCGGTGGGTGCCGCCGCCGAGATTGCGCCGGTCGGCCCCGTGCGGATCGACGAGGTGATGACCAGCAACCGCCAAGCCTGGGCGGGTGCGGGCGGGCGATACGCCGACTGGGCGGAGCTTTGCAATACGGGCGCGCAGCCCATCGACATCACCGGCTGGGCGCTCACCGACCGGCCGGACCGCAAGCGGCCGTTCCGGTTCCCCGAGCAGGTGCTTGAGCCCGGCGAGCGGGTGCTCGTGTATTGCACGGGCGATTTCAGGAGCGCGCCGGGCGAGGTGCTCGAGGCCCCGTTCCGGCTGAGCTCGACCGGCGACGCGTTGCTGCTCTACGACGCGCGCGGCGCGATCATGGAGTCACTGGTCATTCCGGCGCTGGCCGCCGATCAGGTCTACGCGCGCGATGAGCGCGGCGCGTGGCGCATCACCGACGCCTACACGCCGGGGCTTGGGAACACCGATGAAAATCACGCGCTGCTGGCCGAGGCGGCGGGCGCGTCTGCCAGTCCCGTGACGATCCACGCGCTGTGCGCTTGGAATCGGGGACTGGTCAGGGACGCCGACGGCGATTACTGCGATTGGATCGAGCTGGCCAACACGGGCGATCAACCGGTGTCGCTGAAGGACTACGCGCTGTCGGACGACCAGGGCCAGCCGCAGCGCTGGGCGCTGCCCGACGTAAAACTCGAGCCGGGCGGGCGGATCAGGGTGTTCGCCTCGGGCAAGGACCGGCGCGCGCCGGGCGGCGAGCTGCACGCAAACTTCAAGCTCAACGCCGAGGGCGAGACCGTGGTGCTGACCGACGCCGAGGGCCGGCGCATAGCCGAGGTCGCCTACGAATTGCTGGGGCCCGATGAAATCTACGCGCGGCAGGCGGACGGCGGTTACCAAAAAACGAACGGATAAACATCATGCGGAGGACGACGATGCCGACGATTGGACTGGACAGTAACCTGATCCTGTGGCTGGTGGTGGGCGCGGCGGCGCTGCTGGCCGTGTGCCTGTTGCTGCTGCTTAAGCGCGCGGGCAAGCGCGAATCTATGCTCGACGAGCGGCTGGGCGGGGTGGAGCACCGGCTGGCGGATCAGCTGCGGCTGTCGCGCGAGCAGGCGGGCGAGATGGCCAAGGGCGACCGCGAGGAGATGAGCGTCAACCTGCGCGGGATGGGCGATTCGGTGACCCGCGTGATGGGCGAGATGTCGCGCACGCAGCAGGCGCAGCTGGACGCGTTTGCCGCTCAGCTGCGCGATATGGGCCGGGTGGACGAGGCGCGCATGGCGCATTTGCAGCGCGGCGTGGAAGAACGGCTTCAGTCCTACGAGGAGCGCATCGACCGCATCGGCGGCGCGCTCGACGACAAGCTGGAGCGCAACGAATATAGGCTCGAGCGGATGCGCGAGACGGTGGAACAGCGCATGGTGAGCCTGCAGGACGCCAACGACAAGCGGCTTACGCAGATGCAGCTGGCGGTGGACGAACGGCTGCACCAGACGCTCGACAAGCGGCTGGGCGAGAGCTTTAACCTGGTCAGCGAGCGGCTGGAGCAGGTGTACAGGGGGCTGTCGGAGATCGAAACGCTGGCCAGCGGCGTGGGCGACCTCAAACGGGTGCTGACCGGCGTCCGGTCGCACGGGCTGGTGGGCGAGATCCAGCTGGGCGCGCTGCTTTCGCAGCTGATGGCGCGCGAGCAGTACGAGGAGCGCGTGGTGATCGGCGGCGAGGCTTGCGACTTCGCGATCCGGCTGCCGGGCAGCGGGGGCGACGGCACAATGTACCTGCCGATCGACGCGCGCTTCCCGCACGAAGCCTACTACCGGCTGCTCGAGGCCGAAGAGGCCGGCGATGCCCAGACCGCCCAGCAGCTGTCGGAGGAGCTGACGCAGAAGCTCCGGCTCGCGGGCGAGCGCGTCGGCCGGCAGTTCATCGCTCCGCCCTTAACCACCGACTTTGCGGTGCTGTTCCTGGCGTCGGAGGGGCTGTACGCCGAGGCGATCAAGCGCGGCGACCTGGCGGAGGCGCTGCAGCGCGACCACCGCGTGATGCTGACCGGCCCGAGTACGCTGGCGGCGCTGCTCAACAGCCTGCAGATGGGGTTCAAGACGCTGGCGATCGAAAAGCGCAGCGAAGAGGTGTGGGCGCTGCTGGGCGCGGTGCGCGGCGAGTTTGCCAACTTCGCGGACGCGCTGGCGCGCACACAGAAACGCATCCGCCAGGCCGGCGAGTCGATCGAAGACGCCTCGCGCAAGTCGCGCGCGATCCAGCGGCGGCTCAAGAGCGCGCCGAAGCTGGATGCCGAGGCGGGGGCGAGGTTGTTGGGTGGGGAAGACGAAGCGTTGTACGACGACGGCGATTGGGATTAGCGAAATGGAACCGGGGTCGCCCGAACCGCTGCGGCGCATTGCCCAAGCCGCGTCCGACGGGGCGGGCGGCCGCAGGTCGCCCCTACGACGGGTCGGGCGTGCGGCCGGGGCATCCGTGTCGCCCGCCGCAACTGCCTTCGAGAGCGATCTGATCGGCACTTGCGCACAGCGGAACCAGCGCGCCGTCCGAAACGGGCGTATCCATGACCGGCCTTAACCCATACCGCGCGTAGAAACCCACGGCGCAGGGGAAGCTGTCTGCGTAGACCGCCGGCGCGCCCAACGTGAGCGCGCGGTCGAGCAGCATGCGCATGACCAGATCGCCGTAGCCGCGAGCGCGCAGGGGCGCGAGCACGCCGACCGCGTCGATCCGGAAGCGGTCGTCCGCGTCGATGTACAGCCGGCCGGCGGCACTGGGCGCGTCTGCCTCGTCAAAGGCCAGCGCGTACACGGCCATGTCGTCAAAGGCGTCGCGCGCGGCCGCGCCGGGGCTGCGCTCAAACACCGCGCGGCGGATTTCAAGCACGCTTGTGATATCGTCCATCGAGCTCAGGTATCGGGCGCGGATCATAGGCGCGGCACCATCCTTTTCATTTTGATTGATACGGGGAGAGAAACCTATGCAGGAGGAACACATTGCGCGCATCAACGAGCTTGCGCGCATCGCGCGCGAACGGGCGCTGACGCCTAACGAACTGGCCGAGCGCGAGCAACTGCGCGCGGCATACCTCGATAACTTCCGCAAGAACTTTCGTTCCACCATCGAAAACACGGTGGTGAAGTACCCCGACGGCAGCCGCGAGTCGCTGATCGACGCCTACAAGCGCAAAAACGCGAAACCGACCGACGAGGTCTAACCTCATTATTTTACACCATTTTCGCGCGCGCCGCAGCCTGTTATTTTTAAATTGCTGTTGCTTTTTGCTAGGTCGTTGGGTATAATATGGGAGCGGACGCGCGTCCGTCATCATGATCGCGGGAAGGGGCGGTGTTCCCATGGAGCAACAGGAGCAGGATCTGATCGTCATTGTAGACGACGAGGGCAATGAAATCACCATGGAGGTTCTTGACTATTTCTTTTACGAGGGCCAGGAATACGCCGTGATGGTCGAATACAACGAGGATGAGCAGCACGATCACGACCATGAGCATTGCGATGGTTGCGGTGCCGAGCAGCAGGAAGCCTATATCATGCGCGTCGAGCCGGTGGGCGACGACGAAGAGGAGTTCGTCCCGGTCGACGAGGCGCTGCTCGATAAGCTGATCGATTTCGTTCAGAACGAGCTGTACGCCGATGACGACGAAGACGACGAAGACGACGAAGAGGATCAAACTGAGCAATAGGCGGTCCGCACGGGCCGATGGGCCGCTTCGCTGAGGGGCGGCCCTTTTCTATACGGATACCAACCGGAATCATTTCCGCATCCATCAGCGGCGTCTTCCCTTCCGCACCGTGCGGCACCGAATCGCCGCGCCCGCGCCGCAAGGCTTGGCGAGGACGAAAGACCCGCTCGCCTGATGAACGCGTTCATGATTCCGATTGGCATGTACACAGGATTATGAAGACAAAAGGGGGATTGCCGTGTTTGGCATCAGGCCCGACGGCCGCCGCCTGACAAAACTGGATCCGATCGTGCGATTCGGGCCCTACATCATGCCCGTGCGTAACGACGCGCAGAACTTCAGCAAGCACGCGCTCGACTACGACGTACTGGCCCAGTACATCAAGGCCAAGCGGGCGGACGGGCACAATTTTTCATTCATGACGATCGTGGTCGCGGCCTATCTGCGCGCGATGGCGGCCTGTCCGGAACTTAACCGCTTCGTGGTCAACAAGCAGATCTACGCGCGCAATCGGGTAAGCGTGTCGTTCGTGGTCTTGAAAAGCGGCGGCGATGGCGTGGACGAATCGGTGGCCAAGGTGGAGCTCAATCTGACCGACACGATCTACGACGTCGACGCGAGGATGGGGCGGGCGATCGCGCACGGGCGGGTGAGCGATGAGGGTACGCTGACCGACCGGTTCGCGCGGGCGCTGCTGGCGGTACCCGGGCTGGGTACGTTGGCGGTGGCGCTGGTGAAACTGCTCGACCGGTACGGGCTGCTGCCATCCCTCATCTACGACGCCAGCCCGTTCCACACGAGCCTGTTCATCACGAACATGGCGTCGATCAACATGTCGTACATCTACCATCACCTGTACAACTTCGGCACGACAAGCGCGTTCGTGTCGCTGGGCAAGATCGAGCGCGCGCTCCAGCCGCTTCCGGGCGGACAGGTGGGCTACAAGAACCAACTGCCGCTCGGGATCGTGACCGACGAGCGCATCATGGGCGGGGCGTCCTATGCGCGCGCGTTGGCGGTGCTGTATAAGTATCTGAACGACCCGGCGCTCTTGGAAGTGCCGCCGGAGACGGTGCGGTATGAGGTGAAGATGCGAACGTCCAAGGGCGCCGCGCTGCCCGGATAGCCTCAGATAGGCGGTGACCCCTGGGCAGGCGCCAAAGCGCACGGGATCTGAGCAGCGCTTGCCTAGAACAGCGGCGCGAAAGCTCTCAGCACCGCGTCCAACAGCCTTCCCCAGAACCCCTCCCGGCAGTCGTCCGTCGTGACCTCCCGGCACTTTGCGAGCGTCGCCAGCTTATCGGCCTTGAGCGCGTCGAGCGCGGCCGCGCCGTACAGGTATGTGCCGCATTCGAAGTGCAAGAACAGGCTCCGATAGTCCAGGTTGACCGTGCCCACGAGCCCGTAACAATCGTCCGAGAGCATGCTCTTGGCGTGTATGAAGCCCGGCGTGTACTCGAAGATACGGACCCCGGCGCTCAGCAGCGGCGGATAGTTCGAGCGCGTCAGCCGAAACACCAGCTTCTTGTCGGGGATGCCCGGCGTCACGATGCGCACGTCTACCCCGCGCTTGGCCGCGTTCGCCAGCGCCGCGCGCATCAGGTCGTCGATAATCAGGTAGGGCGTGAAGATGTACGCGTAGCGCTTGGCCTGCGCGAGGATGTCGATGTAGGTGGTCGCCGACACCGGCTCGTCGTCGAGCGGCGAATCGTCGAACGGCTGCACGAACCCATCGGTCTCAAACGCTTCCGGGTGGTGCGCATGCGGGCGGAACGCATCGAAGTCCTCGCAGTCCCCTTCCTCCCGCCGGAACGCGTTCCACATCTCAAGGAACATCAGCGTAAAGCTCCATACGGCGTCTCCGCGCACCTTTACGCCGGTGTCTTTCCAATGGCCGTTCACGACCTTGCGGTTGATGTACTCGTCGGCCAGGTTGATGCCGCCGTTGAACGCTACATACCCGTCGATCACCATGATCTTGCGGTGGTCGCGGGTATTCATCACCATCGACAGGAACGGCACGAATGGGTTGAAGCGCAGGCACTTGATCCCCCTTGACTCCATGTCCTGGACGAACGAATTCGGGAGCAGCGTCAAGCAGCCAAAGTCGTCGTAGATCAGCCGCACGTCCACGCCCGCGCGCGCCTTTCGCTGAAGCACTTCGAGGGTTTTCCGCCACATCTCGCCGTCTTCGATGATGAAGTACTCCATGAAGATGAAGTGCTCGGCGGCCTCCAGCGCTTCGAGCATCGCGGCGAACATCTCCTCGCCGATCGGATAGTAGGTGGCGCGGCTGTTTTCGTAGAGCGGACAGCCGTAACGCTTCAGATATTCGCTGCGCCCGGCCGCGCGCACGTCCCGCTCGCGCAGGCGTTCGAGCGCCTGCGTGAGCGTTGGCTTCAACGGGGCGATCCGGCGTCGTTCGACCTCGATCCGCTTGCGCATGCGCCTCGAGGGACGCTTGTTGCCGGCGATCAGGTAGCAAAAGCCCCCGAACACCGGCAGCGCCATCACCAGCGTGATCCACGCGATGCGGTACGACGGGTTGTCGTCGGATTTCACCAGCCCCAGCACGATGACCAAGCTGGCCACCTGCAGCAGCGCGGTCAGCAGCGCCGAGTACCGCGTCAGGTGGATGAACACAAACAAAAACCAAAACAGCTGCACGAGGATCAGTACCCCGGTGACGAACACCCGATCCGTGACCGTGAGCGCCAGCTTCTTGAGCGCCTTGCCCACCGGCATCCCCCCTTCCGTTCTACCGCATTGCCTCCTCAGACCCTCCAAATCTCCTGCGCGTAGGTCTTAACCGCGCGGTCCGCGGAGAAGTGGCCGGCGGAGGCGATGTTGTGAAGGGCCATGCGCGCGTAGACACGGGGGTCGGCGAACACCCTGTTCAGGTTCAGCCGCGCCTCGAGGTAGGGACGGAAGTCGTGGAGCACAAAATAGTGGTCGGGCGCATGCCAATCGGTTCCGGCAAGCAACGCATCCTTGAGTTCCGCGATCGCCGCGTCGCGCTCGCCCAGCGTGCCGTCGGCCAGCGCGTCCACGCAGCGCCTAAGCAGTTCGTCCGCATCGTATAATTGCCGCGGCTGGTAGTTGGCCTTCATCGCATTCAGCTCTTCCACCGTCGCACCGAAGATGGCGGCATTTGCGATGCCCGCCTGCTCCACAATTTCGACGTTCGCGCCGTCCATCGTGCCCAGCGTGATCGCGCCGTTCAGCATCAGTTTCATGTTGCCGGTGCCGCTGGCCTCGGTACCCGCGGGCGAAATCTGCTCGGAAATCTCGGCGGCCGGGATGATGCGCTCGGCGTAGCTGACGTTGTAGTCGCTCACGAACACCACGCGCAGCCGGTCGTTCGTCCGCTCGTCTGAGTTGACCAGCGCCGCGATGCGGTGGATCAGGTGGATCACCGCCTTGGCGCGCACGTAGCCGGGGTAGGCCTTGGCCCCGAAGATTGCGGCCATCGGGCGGAAATCCTGCAAATTACCCGCCTTGAGCTCGAAGTAGATCGCCAGAAGCGCGAGCGCGTTCATCAGCTGGCGCTTGTACTCGTGCAGCCGCTTGACCTGCACGTCGAAGATGAAGTCCGTGGGGATTTCGACGCCCTCGCGCCGCTCGATAAAGGACGACAGCTGGCGCTTCTTTTCCCGCTTGACGCCCAGGAATTCATCGCACAGCGCCTCGTCGATCATCCCCTTGAGCTCCGACAGCCGATTCAGGTCGGTCAGGAAGCCGTCCGTGCCCAGCCGGTCCTTGAGCAGCCGCGTCAGCTCCGGGTTGCACAATCCAAGCCAGCGGCGCTGGGTGATGCCGTTGGTGACATTGAAAAACCGCTCGGGGTAGAGCGCGTGCCAGTCGGCGAACAGGTCGCGCTTTAAGATGTCCGAATGGATGCGGGCCACGCCGTTGGTCGCGCAAGTCGCGTACACCGAGAGGTCCGCCATGTGCACCTTCCCGCCCAGCACGATGTGCCTGCCCGGATGCCGCGCCGACAGGTGCGCGTCGATCTTGCGGATCACGCCCGCCAATTGCGGAACCGCGCCCGCGAGCAGCCGCTCGTCCCAGACCTCGAGCGCCTCGGCCATCACGGTGTGGTTGGTGTAGCTGAACGTGCGCCGCGAAAGAGCGAACGCGTCGTCGAACGAAACGCCGTCCGCCATCAGCAGCCGGATCAGCTCGGGGATGGCCATCGCCGGGTGGGTGTCGTTGAGCTGGATCGCGTAGCGCTCGGGGAACTTCTCATAGTCGCCGCCGAAGCGCGCGCGGAAGGCGCGCAGCATGTCCTTGAGCGAGGCGCTCGACAGCACGTACTGCTGCTTGACGCGCATCAGCTTGCCCGCGCGCCGGGTGTCGTTGGGGTAGAGCACCCGCACGATGTCCTCGGCGCGCCGCTGGCGGAGCGAGGCCTGCGCGTAGCGCTGATCGGCGAACGCCTGAAAGTCGAGGCCCTCAATCGCCTCGGTCTGCCACAGACGCAACGTGCCGATGTTGTCCGTGCCAAAGCCCAGAACCGGCATGTCGTAGGGCACCGCGCGCACGGCGCCCTCCTTGAGCTCGACCACCACGCCGAGCGCTTCGCGCCGCACGCCCCAGGGATCGCCCCAGCGCGTCCAGTCGTCGGGCGACTCCACCTGGCGGCCCTCCTCGAACGACTGCTTGAACAGCCCGTAGCGGTAGCGCAGCCCGTAGCCGGTCAGCGGCACGCCGTGGGTGGCGGCACTGTCCAGGTAACAGGCGGCCAGCCGCCCCAGACCCCCGTTGCCCAGCGCCGCGTCCTCGATGTCCTCGAGCGCGGCGAGCGACGCGCCCTGCGCGGCCAGCAAGGGCTCGACCTCGCCGAGCAAGCCGGCACAATAGAGGTTGTTGAAGATCTGACGCCCGATCAGGTACTCGGCCGACAGGTAGGCGACCTGCCGCCCGGCGTCGCGCTTCTCCTCCGCGTGCGCCCAGGCGGGTGCGATGTCCTCAATCAGCGCGCCCGCGAGCGCCCCGTGCAATTGCTCGGGCCGCGCCGCATCCAGCGTCACCCGATGCTCGGCCATCAGCCGGATACGCGCCGCCTCGAGCAACCTCTCCCCTCTCGTCATGCGTCCGCTCCCCTTCCGCTCTCGTCGATCAACCGCTTGAGCCGCTGCGTCAGCTCATCGCTCAGCGCATCCGGCGACATGCGCCAGCGCCAGTTGCCCTCGGGCGTGCCCGGCAGGTTCATGCGCGCCTCGTTGCCCAATCCCAGAATATCCTGCATCGGGATCACGCATGTGGCCGCGCGGCTCATCATCACGGCGTGCACCATGCGCTCCACCACGTCCTCGCCCGGCCCCAGCGGCAGGCGCTTGCGCACCGCGCGGCGCAGCCCGGGCGAGGCGCTCGCCCACCAGCCGAGCGTGGTGTCGTTGTCGTGCGTGCCGGTGTAGGCCACGCAGTTCTTCTTAATCCGCTCCGGCCGGTGCGGATTGCGCTTGCCGGGGTCGAAGCCGAATTGCAGCACCTTCATGCCGGGGAAGCCGTACTGCTTGCGCAGCGCGTCCACCTTCGGGTTGGTCACGCCCAAGTCCTCGGCCACGATCGTAAGCTCGGGCAGCGCCCGGCAGATCGCCCGGAACAGCCCTGCGCCCGGGCCCTTCTTCCACGCGCCTTCGCGCGCGTTGGGCGCGCCGTAATCCACGCTGTAGTAGTTGACAAACCCGATGAAGTGGTCGATGCGCACCCAGTCGAACCGGTTGGCCACGCCGCGCATGCGCTCGACCCACCAGGCGTAATCGCTCGCCTTGTGCGCCTTCCAGGCGTACACCGGGTTGCCCCACAGCTGGCCGTCCTCGCTGAAGTAGTCGGGCGGCACGCCGGCCACCTTGACCGGGCGGCGTTCCTCGTCGAGCTTGAACAGCTCCGGGTGCGTCCATACGTCGGCCGAGTCGGCGGCGGTGTAGATCGGCAGGTCGCCGAACAGCCGGACGCCCTTGCCCGCGGCGTAGACCTTGAGCGCGGCCCACTGGCGCTCGAACAGGTACTGCGCGAACAGGTGTCGGTCGATCCGATCGCTCAGCAGCGCCCGGTATTGTTCGATCGCCTCCGGCTCGCGCAGCCGCGCGGCGCGGTCGGGCCAGGCGTCGAGCCTCGCGCCCTCGAAGTGCTCGCGCAGCGCCATGAACAGCGCGTAATCCTCCGCCCAGGCGTTCCGCCGGCGGAAGTCCGCGACCTCGCTCTCAAGCCGCGCGTAGGACAGCGCAAACGCGCGCTCGAGCATCATGCGCCGATTCCTGAGCACGCGCGGGTAGTCGACCGGCCCGTCGGGCCACGCCTCGGCGCGCTCGTCGAGCAGCCCCTCCTCGCGCAGCAGCGCAAAGTCGATCAAAAGCGGGTTGCCCGCGAAGGTCGAGGGGCTTTGATAGGGCGAATCGCCGCCGCCCGCGGGCCCGACGGGCAGCATCTGCCACACGCGCACGCCGACGCGCTCAAGAAAGTCCACGAAGTCGTGCGCCGGTCGCCCCAGCGTGCCGATGCCTTCGGGCCCGGGCAGCGATGAGATGTGCATCAGCACGCCGGCCTGCCGTTTGAGTTTCATGAGCTCCTCCCCTTCTGTAATCGAATCACGCGCATCCGGCCGGGCCGTATGCGCGTGAACTGCTTCCATTGGGTTTACCAGAAGAACGGGAACACGGTGAACCTCCACGTTCCGTCGATCAACCGGCGTTCGTAGGTGAACTTCTCGGTCTCCGTCGCCTCGTCCCAGTAGTGCACGGTGACCGTGTAGACGATGCGGTCGGCGGTCTCCTCGGCAACCTCGAACTCGGTTTCGCCGATGCCCTCGTCGATGTTGCGCCCGCTCGCGGTGGTGTACAGGTAGCCGTTCTCCTCGGTGTATACATTCATCGCGAACAGCTCGCCGGTCAGCTCGTCGCTGAAGTAGCCTGACACGAACGAGCGCAGCGCGTCCATGGTGTTGAAGCGCTCGTCGAGCACCTGGTAGCGCGTACCGTCGACGCTGGGCTTCTCCATGTCAACGTCGAGCGGCTGCAGCACAAACCAGCTGTACACCTCCATCGCGCCCAGCAGCGTATCCTCGACCTCATCCTCCTCGCTGAGCGGCTCATCGCCCTCGATTTCGTCGAATTCGCTCAGGTCGACGCCGCCTTCGTCCTCATCGCCCGCGTCGTCTTCCTCAAACAGCCACTCGTCCGCATCTGTCTCCCCCTGTTCGTCCTGCCCCTGCGCACCGTCCTGCTCAGCCAGCGCCGCGACGCCCGTCAGCAGCAGGCACAGGATGAGCACGATCGACAATAACTTCTTCATAAAAACAATAGCCCTCCCGCGTTTGTACATCACAGCCCCATTATACGAGAAGCGGGCGCGATTGGCAAGCCCCGTTTCGAACAAGTTATCCCTTCACCCCGCCCGCGGTCAGGCCGCGCACAAAATACTTCTGGCAGGTGATGAACACGATCACGACGGGCACCAGCGTGAGCGCCGACATGGCGAACACGTAGCCCCATTGTGTGAACTGGTGCTGGCCGAAGAAGCCCGCGATGGCGATCGGGAGCGTGCGCCTGGCGGCATCGTTGATTACGAGGTTGGCCCAGGGATACTCCTCCCACACGGTCAGGAAATTGAAGATGCTGACCGAGGCCACGGCGGGCGCGGCCAGCGGCAGCGCGATGCGCGCGTACACGGTCATCACGCTCGCGCCGTCGATCCAGGCGGCCTCGGTGATTTCGCCGGGGATGTTTTCGATGAACCCCTTGATCATGAAGGTGGAAAACGGGATGACCCAAGCCACGTAGAAGGGAACCAGGCCCCACAGCTTGCCGACCAGGTTCAGCTTGGACGCCAGCTCGAACTGCGGCACAATCATCGTCGTACCGGGGATGATCATGGTCAGCACGATGAAGCCAAACAGCAGCTTCTTCCCGGGAAACCGGAATTTGCCCAGCGCGAAAGCCATTGCGCTGGATACGAGCGCGGAACAGGCCACCGAGGCCAGCGCCACGAACAGGGAATTCAGAAAGTTCTGGTGGAACCTGCCCTGCGCCAGGATGTAGCGGTAGTTTTCCAGCGTCAGCGCCTCCGGCCGCGGGAAGAAGCGCGGCGGATATTCGTACAGCGCGCCGTTGGGCCTGAGCGACGTGGACAGCATGTAGAGCATCGGCAGCAGCGAGACCGTTGCGCCCACAATCAGCAGCAGGTAGCGCGCAAACCCTGTCCAGCGCTTCGATCGTCTTTTCATAGCATGCCCCTCACGCGTCCAGCTGCTTCATGGTCTTGAACTGCAGCGCCGCCATCAGCGAAAGCGCCAGCGCCATGATGAAGCTGAGCGCCGCTGCGTAGCCGAACTTGCCCGCGCTGAAGGCATTGTAGTACATCCATGTGAGCAGTGTGTCGGTCTGGTGCGCGGGCTTGCCGCCCGTGATCATCTTGATCGAGGTGAACACGTTGAACCCGCCGATCGTCAGCATGATCAGCGCGAATAGCACCGTGCCCCGGATCGAGGGGATCGTGACATGGGCAAACCGTTTCCATGCGCTGCAGCCGTCGATTTCCGCCGCTTCGTACAGGTCCTGCGGCACCTGCTGCAGCGCCGCCAGAAACACCACCATGTTCCAGCCCACGCCCTTCCATATCCCCAGGATCATCGCCACCGTCAGCCCGCCCCAGCGGCTGTCCAGCCAGCGCACATTGCGGTCGGTCACGCGCAGCACCTCCGTCAGCAGGTGATTGAGCAGCCCCTCGGTGTTGAAGATGTAGCGGAACACCAGCGACGCGATGACCCAGGAGGTGATCACCGGCAGGTAGTAGACCACGCGAAAGGGCACGCTAAAGCGGCGAACGCCGTTCAGCAACACGGCTACGAGCAGCCCGAGCGCCATCTGTCCGGGCACCGTGACCAGCGTGTAGACGATGCTGTTGACGAACACCATCCGGAAGGTCGCGTCTGCGAACACCGCGCGGTAGTTGGCCGTGCCGATGTAGGTCTGGTTCAGCATCGAGGCGAAATTCCAGTCGCAGAAGCTGCCGACCAGCAGCCTTCCGATCGGGTACACCGTAAGCGCGCCGAACACAATCAACCCCGGCGCGAGCAGCACACCCAGCTGAAACCGGTTCAGGCTGGATCGCATTTCCATGGGCAATCCTCCTTGGTGGGGGCGTAGCGTCGGCCGCGGCCGACCGAGGGAGAGAACCTGCTTGACGCTTGACGCAGGCCTCATCAGGTGCGACGAGCGCTCTTCTCTCCCCCTGTCTGCCGGCTCTTCCCTTATTGAGGGAGGCAAGGGGGCCGGGATCTGCCGCAGCACCCGGCCCTGACGCGCGTTATTTCAGCAACCCGTCGAAAACCACGGCCAGCTCATCCATGGCCTGTTGGGCGGTCTTCTCGCCGGCGACGACCGCGGTCAGCGCGCCGGCCAGCGCATTGTCCATCTCGCTCCAAGCGGCGACGGTGGGCCGCGCCTTGGCGGTCTTGATGGCCTCGAGGTAGGGGGCAAAGGCGGCGCTCCTGACCGTCTCACTCTCAAGCGCCGACTTGCTGACCGGAATCTGGCCGCACTTCGCCATCTCGGTCTGGGCATACTCGCTCGTCATGAACTGCATGAACTGCCAGGCCGCTTCGCGGTTGGCGGTTGTGAACATGGCGATGTCCTCGCCGCCCAGCACGCTGACGCTTCCGCCCGCGCCCGAGGGGATCTGCGAAGTGCCATAGACCACGTCGGGGTACGCGCCGGCGAGCTCCGCCACCTTCCAGGGACCCTCCAGCATCATTGCGTAGCGGCCGGTGCCGAAGCCGTCGGTCATCGGGATATCGCCGCTGTTAAAGCCGGTCAGCTGGCCCTGCTGGGCGAGCTTGGCGAAGGTCTCCACCGCCTTGACGGTGGCGTCCGAGTTGACGTAAGCGCTGGCGACGGTCTGGCTGTCGTCGGTCAGGCTGCCGCCGAAGCTCCAGATGAAGGGGCAGATATTCCAGCCGCTGAGCCCCGGCTCGTTCCAGCCCCAAACCTGCTGGCCATTGGCGTTCTCGCCCGACAGTCTGGCCACCGCGTCCGCCCACTCGTCCATCGTGGTCGGCGGCGTGACGCCCGCTGTCTCGAGCATCTCTACATTATAGAAGAGGATCTTGCTGTTGGTGTTGAGCGCCAGCGCGTAGTAATGGCCGCCGATGTGGGCGGTGGACATGGCGCTGTCGATCAGCTGCGCGCTGACCTCGCCGTAGTCGGGCATGGCCTCGTCGAGCGCGACCAGCACGCCCATCTTCTGGAACTCGGGCAGCCAGGCGATGTCGCATCGGGCGACATCCGGCAGGCTGTTGGAGCTTGCGCTGATCAGTATCTTGTCGTGCAGCTCCGCCCACTCGTGGGGTACGGCATTGACCTTGACGCCCGGGTGCTCGGCTTCGAACTTGGGAATCAGTACGTTTGTCAGCGTCTCGTTCTCCGCAGACTGGGCGCTGTAGTGGTGCCAGAAGTTGATGGTCACCGGCTCCGCCGCCTGCGCGAATGCCGTTCCGGCAAGGCAGAGCATGGCCGCCAGCGCGATCGCCAGCATGTTCCTGATGGTACGCATGAGGTCCCCTCCTTAAAGCTTGATGATCTTTACGGATCGGGGCGGAACGATGGCGCCCGCCGCGTCCGCGAAGTCCAGCGTCTGCGGCACGTCGCCGCGATTGAAGGCCGCGATGATCGTCTCACCCGCGACCGCGCGCTCGAATGCAAACAGCCTGCGCCCGGAGTCGGCGAGCAGCGTCCGATAGCCGCCTTGCCGAACGGCCAGGCTGCCCTTTCTAAACTGGATCCAGCGCTTGCTCCACTGAAGCAAATCGCCGTCCGCCCGGTCCCAGGCCATGCCGCCCCGGCAGAGCGGATCGTTGCCGCCCTCCATGCCGATCTCGTCGCCGTAGTAGATGGCCGGGCTGCCCGGGAACAGCAGCTGGAACGCGATCGCCAGCATCAGCCGCCAGCGCTCACCCGCCGCTTCGGTCAGGAAGCGGGCGGTGTCGTGACTGGACAGGCAGTTGTACATGCGCAAGTTGACCTCGTCCGGGTATTTCATGAGCATGCGCTCCAGCCGCACACCCAACTGCGCTTCGTCGATCGCGTCCTTGGCGAAGTAGTCGACCATCGCGCCCCGGAACAGGTAGTTCATTGCGGCGTCCAGCGCGCCGCCCTCCGCGACCAGCCGGCCGGCATCGCCCCAGGTCTCGCCCAGCAACAGCGCCTCGGGATGGCGCGCCTTCACGCAGTCCCGCAGCCAGCGCAGCGCGTTCATGTCCACCTCGTCGGCCACGTCCAGCCGCCAGCCGTCGACGCCGGCCTCGTCCAGCCAATGGAGCATGACCTTGAGGATGAACGCGCGAACGTCCGGGTGGCCGGTGTTGAGCCGCGGCATATGGGGGTAGTCGCCCACGCATTCGTAGCAGGCGGGGTCGATTTCGACGGGAAAACGCTTGATGTGAAACCAGTCGCGGTAGGCGGAGGAAACGCCGTTGTCCACCACGTCCCGAAACGGCGCAAAGCCCGTGCCCGTGTGGTTGAACACGCCGTCCAACAGCACGCGGATGCCGCGCGCGTGCGCCGAGTCGACCAGCGCGATCAGGTCGTCCGCGTCGCCAAAGTCGGGGTCGATCCGAAAGTAGTCGGTCGTGGCGTACTTGTGGTTGAACGCGGCTGCGAATATCGGCGTCAGGTACAGGCACTGCACGCCCAATTCCTCGAGATATGGCAGTTTCGCCCGGATGCCGTTGAGGTCGCCGCCCAGGAAGTTCTCGCGCGTCGGTTCGGCGTCCCAGGGCGCGTAATCCCGCAATGCCTTGGCGGGGTTGCCGACGGCAAACCGCTCGGGAAAGACCTGGTAGTAGACCGCGCCGGTCGCCCACGCCGGGGTGCGGGGAATGTCGCAGTCAAACACCTGCAGCACCTCGAAGAAGCCCGAGGCCGGCTCGCCTTCCGAAAAGCCGTGCTCGCAGAAGCACAGCGTCTGACCCGCGCGGTCCTCCAAGCGGAAGAAGTACTTGATGTAGTGCGCCTCCTCCGGAAACGCGGCGTCGCAAACCCACTCGGCTTTCACGCCATCGCGATAGCGCGGCCGCATGGACAGCGTCCGGCGGCTGTCCGGGTAAGGCTCGCTGCGCTTCCACAAAACGAGCGCGCAGGCCGCGAGGTCGCCGTCGGCGGCCAGCAGCCGGAATCGGATTCGGTTTCGTGCAATCGGTTGCCTAAACGGCAAGTCGATCCCATGGGCGATGGCGGCGAGGTTCATTTATTCACATCCTACAGGTTGATTCGCGCTCGATCAGCGCGGCGGACAGCATCACCTGCTGGCCGGCCGCGGGGCGCTTGATGCGCTGAAACAGCAGGCGTGCGGTCTGCTCGCCCAACAGCGCCGTGTCCACGTCGACGGCGGTGAGCGGCGGGTCGGTGTATTCCGCCAGCGGCGCGTTGTCGAAGGTGACCAGCCCGACCTGATCGGGCACCGCGATGTGCAGCGCCTTGAGCGCCTTGAGTACGCCGAAGGCGGTCAGGTTGTCGTTGCAGAGGAAGGCGTCGGGGCACACAGCCGCGTTCATCGCCTCCCGGGCCGCGCGCTCGGCATCCTGCGCGCTGCCGTCCGCCTTGAAGATCATGGGCGCGTAGTCGATCTCGCCCAGGTAGCCCATCACCCGGCGCTTGACAAAGCCGGCCTTTCCGTCACCGCCCACGTAGGCGATGCGGCGGTAGCCGCGGTCGTACATGTGCCTGGCCGCGAGCGCCGCGCCCTGCTCGTTGTTGACGTCCACCCAGCTGGCGCTTTGGGCCGCGACGTCCGGCTGGCCCAGCACCACGTAGGGGAAGTCGCCGATCTTCTTGATGAGCGCCGGTTTCACGGTGGAGGGGGGCAGGATCAGCCCGTCCACCTTGCGCTCCAGCATCAGCGCCTCGACCGATGAGGCCCCGGTCTTCCGGGCGCTGTTGGCGATGATCAGATTGTAGCCGCGCGATTGCGCCACCTGCTCGATGGCAAACAGGCTCCGGCTGAAGTAGACATTGCTGAAGGCATCGGCATCCTGCGCGTCCACCACCACGCCAATCGAGCCGCTGAGCCCGCTGGCCAGGCTGCGCGCCACGCTGTTGGGGTGGTAGTCGAGCTCGCGCATGGCCGCATAAATCTTGTCCCGCGTCTCCTCGGTGATGCTGGCCTTGCCGTTGAGCACGCGGGATACGGTGGAGGAATTGACCCCGGCAAGCCGTGCCACATCGTGAATGGTCGCCGCCAAGGTTGATCCCCCCCTCCATGCGATGTCGGGCAACCGGTTGCATTGAATACATTATACCCAAGTCGCCCAATGCTGTCAAGCGGGAAATCACATTGTACGCAGGCATCTCACCCGCAGCCCATCAGCACGCCGTCCAGCCGGCGCATGTTGTCGCAGCCCATCGAGCGCAGCAGCAGCGTGGCGTTCCAGTCAAAGCCCGAGTGCTCGATCAGCCGGAACGCCGAGGCCATCAGGTCGACGAACGGCGCTTCGCCCGGGGTATCATGAAGCGTGCCCACGGCCAGCAGCCGCATCAGCGCGTACACCGCGCACAGCGCCACGTGGGCCTCCCACAGGTTGCCCCGGTGGTTCTCGAACGGGTAGCCCGCGTAGAACGCGTGGTTCACGAGCAGTTGCTCGAACCACAGCTCCCAGTCCGGGTGCGACGCCGCAAACCGGGCGGACGCCGCGCGGTAGCGGGACGCGGCGACCGACAGCTGGCCCGCCTCGATGTCGGGCCCCTCGCCCAGGCCCAGCACGGCCTGCGCCGCGCGGCATCGACCCGAGACGCCGCTCTCCCGCTGCATGCAGAAGTGCGCCAGCCGCTGCTGCACACGGAGGCTCAGCGCAGGGTTGGGCCGGACGTGCGGCGGTCCCATATCGCGGTCGGCGAGCGCCCGAAGCGCCGCGCCCACCGACGCCGGGTCGTGGCGCACCAGTCCCTCGCCCAGCGCCGCCACCGAGCGCGACAGCCGCGTCAGCCGCGCGGGCAGCGCGTGGGCGCGCCGCTGCAGCGCGCCGAGGCAGGCCGACCGCGCGGGCTCGTAACACTGCGTCGTAAGCTCGTCCGCTTGGGCGTGAAGCTCCGGCAGGTTGAACGCCAGCGGCATGCGCTCGAATCGGATCGGCTCTCTTTGCGCGATCAACAATTCCAGCGTCGCCTCGCAGCTGTTGGCACACGAGCATTCGGCCGCCCGGGCGGTGTGCGCGCCGCGCGGGTAATACCGGCAGATGGCGGGCAGCGCGCCCTCGCCGCACTCGGCGTGCAGCCGGCACAGCCCGTCCTCCCGGCGCAGCGGACAATCTCCGTCAAAGCGGTGGTTCAGCTGCGCGTAGCGCTCGGGGCTGGGCTGCTCCACGATGTGGAACGCGCAGTCGAGCCGCCGGCGCAATTCCGGGCCGCAGTCGAGTCCCAGCAGCGTAAAGTATTCCCGCATAGAGATCGACACACCCCAGCCCACGCAGCAGCAGGCGCGGCAGTCCCCTCCCTTGCACTGAAAGCGCGGGTAGTAGTCCGGCACCAGGTATAGGCGTTCCGTCATCGACAACCCCCCTCGGACGAAATCGCGGGTCAGCCTCGTTTTTGATGAAACACGGCGGGCACCAGCACATCCTGCGCGGGCCCATGCGCGGGCGCGTTCAGCCTCTCAAGCAGCAGCGCCACGGCGCGCTCGGCGATGGCGGCTTCGTCCTGCTTCATGTGGGTGAAGGTGTAGCCCGCGGGGGCCATGTCGTCCTCATCGACCGAGCAGACCTCGACGCGCTTCGTGAGTTCCAGCTTGAGGTCCGCCGCCGCGCGCACCAGTTTGGGCACGATGCTGTACTCGGTGCACACGATGGCGTCGAGCTCCGCCTGGTAACGCACAAGGTACTGCGCGATGCGCCGGACGGCGTCTTCATACGCCTCGGGCGTCTCGGGCGCGCGCTCGAAGGGCAGCGCGCACTCGGGACCATCCGCAAGGCCCACCTCGCGCAGCCCCTGGCGGAAGCCGCGCCGGCGCTCCACGGTGCTGGTCGCGTTGCCCTCGGCCGTGGCGATCAGCCCGATGCGCCGCCTGCCCGACCGGGCCAGGTGCATCACCAGGTCGCGCAGCGCCGCCTGGTTGTCGGTGCGCACCGAGGGCACGTCGATGCCGTCGAGCTTCTTGTCGATCAAAATCATCGGGAAGCCGTTCAGCACCAGCTTCAGGATCTCGGGGTTGTAGTTCTGGCCGTGGCTGGGCATGACGATCAGCCCGCGTACGCCGAGCGTGCGCAAAAACGCGATCTCCTCGGTCTCGCGCGCGCGGTCGCAGTAGGAGAACCGCACGACCATGCGAAGGCCCGCCTGCCCCAGCAGCCGATCCAGCTCGTACATCATCGTGAGCCCGAAGGGGCTGGCGACGTGCTCCAGGATCACGCCCACCAGCTGAGGCTTCGCCTGCGCCGACGCGGCGGCGTCCTGATCGCGCACAAAGGTGCCGCGGCCGGGGATGCGAACCACCAGCCCCTGCTCGGCGAGCATGTTCAGGGCCTTTTTCACGGTGATCCCGCTGACCGAAAACGCGTCCGTCAGCTCCTTCTCGCCCGGCAATTTGCCGCCCGGCTTAAGCTCCCCCGACGCGATGCGCGCCTTCAGCGCATTGTACACCCGGTGGTACAGGAAGGCGGTGGACATGGCGACTGCTCCCTTTTGAATGGAATGCGTATATCAAACATACTTTTGTCATTATAGACCTCCGCCGGTCGCGTGTCAACGTCTGAGCCGCCTCGGTCAATAAACATATTTAGTATGGATTTATGGCGTCCTCCGAATTGATACATTGCCAAATCCGACGCGTTTTCGGAAATAGTCCGCACAATATATCAATCCGTTATCAATTTCTAGTTATTATTCACAATTCTTCAGGATAACCGTTTACAAAGTCCGCCACGCATGATATATTCTATATACCCAATATGCACGCGAATGGAAGGGAGTGTCACGATCCGATGAAGAAGGTTTCCAGAATGCTCTGCCTGTTGCTGGCGTTGCTCATGACGGCGGCTACGGCCGTCGCCGAACCGACCCTGTCACCGGCCAGCGGCGCGGTGAAGATGCTGGTCAGCGTGACCGGAGGCAAGGACGAAGAGGAGATGGCGAAGTTCGCCGAGGCGCTTTCCGCGGCCGTAGGCCTCGAGGTCAGCATGGAGAAGCCGCCGTCCGACTACAATCAGGTCATGATGCAGAAGCTGCAGGGCGGCGAGCAATACGACCTGATCTACCTGAACATGAGCGACTACATGAACCTGATCGCCCAGGACGCGCTGACCGACATCACCGATTGGGCGACGACCAGCCCGATCTACAGCGCCAATGTCGAAGCGCAGGAGCTGCTCGACATCACCGTGGACGGCAAGGTCTACGCGGGCTTCAACAAGAAGGAACTGCACCGCGTGGTTGCGCTCAACAAGGCGCTGCTTTCGCAGGTCGGCGTCGATTACAAGGCGATCGAGCCCACGCTGGACGGCTACTATGAAGTGATGAAGAAGCTCAAGGAAGGCGTGGACACCCAGGACTTCTACCCGTTCAACGCCGTCATTTCCGAGACATACGACCTGCAGCCCTGGTTCGCGACGTTGGGCCTCAAGAACGGTGTCAGCTTGGACCCGGCGGACGGCAAGACCTACGCCGCCTACGCCTCGGACGAGGCCGCGCCGGTGTGGGCGTGGCTGAAGAAGCTGTATGACGAACAGTTGCTCGACCCCGGCTCCTTTGTGGACAAGACCAAGGACATGCGCGCCAAGATGGGCGCGGCCAGCCATCTGACCGGCGTCTGCGTGGACTGGGCCATGTGGGTGGGCCTGCACAACCAGCAGGCGACCGCCGCCGGCGTGCCCGAGGCGGAATATGAGATCGTGTCCCTGCCCGGCACGAAGACGCCGGACGGCGGCTACATGCTGGTGAAGGGCGCGGCGTCGCTGTTCGCGATCCCGGCCAACGCCTTAAACCCCGACGGCGCCAAGCGCGTGCTGGAGTACTTCGCCACCCAGCAGGGCGGCGAGCTGCTGTCGATCGGCATCGAGGGCAATGACTGGAACCGCGAGGGCGATGCGGTCGTGCTGACCGAGCTCGGCGCGACCCACGCCTCCGACCACGGCGCGCCGGTGCCGATCTGCAAGGACTTTGTGCATCCGGTGGGCTACAACCGCGGCGTGGCCGAGGCGCTTACCTACGTGCAGTACGCCTCGATCGACCGCCCGATCCCCAACGAGGGCGACTACAAGAACACCGTCGGCAAGTGGGGCATCCAGATGATAAAGGGCGAAGTCGGCATCCCCGAGGGCCTGGCGGGCCTGCGCGCCGAGCTCGTGGCGCTGGGGGTTACGGAGAAATAATTCTATCTGAGCCGGGGGCTGTGGCGTTAAGGGCGGCCAATTCCATTCCCTTCCTTGGAGGAGAATGGGGAGGGTTCGCCCTTAACGGCTACAACACCCGGGCTTTTGAAAAGGATGTGACCCCTATGCGAGGCGCCACGCTCGCGGCCCGGCTGCGCAAGAACCGGTTCTTCTACCTGATGCTGCTGCCGATCGCCGCGTACTTTATCGTGTTCAACTACTACCCGCTCGCGCTGGGCATCTACAACTCGCTGCGCAAGGTCAAGCTGCTGGGCGGGTCGCAGTTCATCGGCCTTACAAATTACCGGGACATCCTCGCGCACCCGCTGTACCGGCAGGCGTTCGTCAACACCCTGATCGTCGGCGCGCTGTCGTTCGCGCTGACGTTTTGCGTGGCGCTGCTGCTCGCGCTGATGATCAATGAGATCCGGCACAAGCCGCTGAAAAGCGCCGTGCAGTCTGTCACCTACCTGCCGTATCTCTTGAGCTGGGCCGTGGTGGGCGGCATCTGGATGTCGATCCTGTCGCCGACGGGGCTGGTCAACGGCGTCATGCGCAGCTTCGCCGGCGCGGACTTCCGGCCCACGATCTTCATGGCCGAGCCGCGCCTCGCGCGCGCGATCATGATCGTGTCGGGCGCGTGGAAGAACGCGGGCTACTACGCCGTGCTGCTGCTGGCGGGGATCGTGTCGATCGACCCGAGCCTGTACGAGGCGGCCGCGATCGACGGCGCGTCGCGCCTTAAGCAGCTGATCCTGATTACCGTGCCCAACATCGTGCCGACGATCAAGGTCATCTTCATGCTGGGCGTGATGGGCCTTTTGCGCAACTTCGACCAGATCTACGTCATGGGCAACTCGGCCATCAACGACAAGGTGCGCAACCTGCTGGCGCTGATCTACGAGCAGGGCATCGCCAAGTTCCAAATCGGCCCCGCGACCGCCGCGGCCACGGTGGTGCTGCTCGCCACGCTGCTGCTGTCGGCGGCGGTGCGCAAGCTGATCCGCTACGACGAAACCTATGAATAGGAGGGAGCGCATGCAGCCCAACATCCAACCCACCGCAGCCGGCAAGCGCGGCAAGCGCGGCAATGTGCTCACCCCGCCGCAGCGGATCGTCTGCCACCTGCTGCTGGCGCTGTGCTTTGTCGCGATGGTCGTGCCGATGTGGAACGTGATCGTGATCTCGACCAGCACCGCGCTCGACGCCGGCGCAAGCGGCGTCAAGCTGTGGTGGACGAGGTTCTCGCTGGAAGGCTATGACTATGTGTTCAGGGTGACCAAGCTGGGCGTGCCTTTTTTGAACTCGCTGTTTGTGTCGCTGACCGGCGTGGTGATCCAGGTGCTGCTGTCGGCGTTCGCGGGCTATGTGCTGATCCAGCGCGACCTACCCGGCAAGCAGGCGATCACCTCGTTCATCCTGCTGACGATGATGATCCCCGCCGACCTGACGCTGATCTCGATCTACGCGCTGAACAAGCAGTTGGGCCTGCTCAACACCTACGCCGGCCTGATCGCGAACGGACTGATTTCGGGCTTCTCGATCCTGCTGATGCGCAACTACTTCCTGTCGGTGCCCTACAGCCTGGCCGAGTCGGCGCGGCTGGACGGGGCCAGCGAATACCGGATCTTCTTCGGCATCTACCTGCCGGTATCGCTGCCGGGTCTGGCCACGGTGTTCTTCATGGAGTTCGTCAGCAAGTGGAACAACATCATGATCCCCGCGACGCTGCTGACCGACCAGTCGAAGTTCACGCTGCCGCTGATCCTGCGCTCGCTGATCGTGCAGAAGGACGTGTCCACGTCGGGCAGCAGCATGCTCGTGCCCGATAACGCGATCATGGCGGCGGTCGCCATCAGCACGATCCCGCTGCTCTTGATCTACATCTTCGCCCAGCAGTTCCTGCTCTCGGGCATGACGCTGGGTTCCAGCAAGGAGTAAAAATGCGATGAACCTGTCCTTCACGCGCCGCATCGAAAAATCGGAGCAGAATCTCTACCTCGAAATTCCGTTCGAGGTGCCCGCCGGCGTTGAGCGGATCGACATCCGGTACGACTATACGCGCTTGCGCGAGGAAGTTGCAAACGGCCAGCGCGCCCGGCGCGAGGTCAACATCATCGACCTGGCGCTGATCGGCCCGAGCGATTTCGTGGGCGCGTCCGGCTCGAACCGCACGCACATCTTCGTCTCGAAGGCCCACGCCGCGCGCGGCTATGTGCCCACCGAGGCCGTGCCCGGCATCTGGACGATCGTCGCGGGCGCGTACCACGTGGAGGACGGCGGCGTCGACGTGCGCTACGACATTGAGTTTACGATGAAGCGCCGCCAATTGCTCAAAGGCGATCTGCACTGCCACTCGACCGCCTCCGACGGCAACCTGACCACGGCCGAGCTGATGCAAGACGCCGCGAAGATGGGTCTGGACTTCCTGTGCGTCAGCGACCACAACGCATTCTCGCAAAACGACGAGATGGCGGCGCCGCCGGCGGGGCTGACGATGCTCCCCGGCATGGAGCTGACCCACTACGACGGCCATGTGAACCTGATGGGCGCGCGCCGGCCGATCCGCTGTCCGTTCCCGGTGAATGGAAAAGAAGCGCTGCTGGGCCGGCTGGACGAGGCGCGCTCAAACGGCGCGCTGGTGTCGGTCAACCACCCGTTTTCCGACTGCGCCTGGCGGTTCGGGCTGGATCTGGCGATGGACTGCGTGGAGATCTGGAACGGTGGCACGCCGCCCGAACAGAACCTGCCCGCGCTCAAGTGGTGGCACGGGGAGCTGTGCCGGGGCCGGCGGCTGCCCATCGTGAGCGGCAGCGACTTCCACGCTACCGAGCCGATGCGCACGCTGGCCTGCCCCGCCACCTGGGTCTACGCCGATTCGCGCGAGCCGGGCGACATCCTGGAGGCGCTCAAGGCCGGGCGCGGGTTCGTGACGCTCGGCCACAAAGGGCCGACGATCGACGCGCATGTGGGTGAGGCCGGGCTGGGCGAGGCGGCGCGGGGCCGCCGCGTGCGGGCCGAGTTTGGCGCTCTTTCCGCCGGGGATGTCGTCAGGGTAATCACCGACCTTGGCGAAGAAAACATCGCGGCACCCTGCGCGATGGCGGCGTTTGCCGTCGAGCGCGAGCTGCCGGGCGCGCGGTTCGTCCGGTTCGAGGTGTGGAAGACGGAACCGCCGTCGATGGCATGCCTGCCGCGCCTGATCAGCAATCCGATCTATTTCGAATGATGCGCTCATCGTAAGGAGCAGTCGTCCTATGATTCAAAAGATCATCCTGACCTTCAAGACCCACTTCGACATCGGCTTCACCGATCTCTCCGAGGCGGTGCTCGACCAATACGCGGGCGGCATGCTGGAGGCGCTTTTGACCACCTGCGAACAGACGGCGGCGCTCGGCGACAGGCAGTTCATCTGGACCATGCCCGCCATGCCGCTTTGCGAGATGCTTATCCGCTGTTCGGACGCGGCGCGGCCCCGGCTGGAGGCGCTGATTGGCGCGGGCCGCATCGCCTGGCACGCGCTGCCGTACACGGTCCACACCGATTTTTGCGCTCTTGCCGAGCTGCGCTCCGGCTTCCACTACGCGCGCGAGCTGTGTGCGCGCTATCACAGGCCGATGCCGGTTTCGGCCAAGATGAGCGACGTGCCCGGCCACGGGCGCATCCTGCCCAGCGTGCTGGTCGAGCAGGGGGTGCGGTTCTTGCACCTGGGCAGCAACGAGTTTGCCCGCTCGCCCGAGGTGCCGCCGCTGTTCTTCTGGCAGGGGCCGGACGGCGCGCGCGTGCTGACGATGTACTCGGAGCACGGCTACGGCGCCGCGGAGCCGCCGGCGGATTGGCCGTTCCCGGTGTGGCTGTCGTTCCAGCACACGAGCGACAACCTGGGCCCGCAGACCCCCGACGGCATCCGCGAGATCGCGCAAAAGATGGGCGAGCGATATCCCGGCGCCGAGATCGTCAGCGGCACGCTCGACGACTTCTATCATGATCTCGCGCAGTACGACCTGTCGGGCGTGCCCGTGGTGACGCTGGACCTCGCCGACAGCTGGATTCACGGCGTGGGCAGCTACCCCGCGGAAGTGGCGCTGGTGCGCGAGTGCCGACGCAGGGCGGCGGCACTCGCGGGCGTGGCGGCCGAAGCCGAGTTGATGCCCGTGTACGACCAACTGCTGCTGTTCGCGGAGCACACCTGGGGGCTGGACGTAAAGACCTGGCTGCCCGAGGCGCGGCGGGTCTATGAAAAGGCGGCCTTTCAGGCCGTGCGCGGCGACGCCGACTACCGCTACATGGAGCGCTCGTGGGACGAGCAGCGCGCGCGGGCGCGCACGGCGGACCGGCTGCTGGCGGCGCTCGAGCAGGCGCACGGGGTCGCGCCGCGCGAAGCGGGCGACGCGGGGCCCGCGCTGACGGCAATCGAAACGGGCCCGGGTCTGTATGCGCTGAGCAACGGCCGGTTCCGGCTGTCGTTTGGCGACAGCGGGCAAATCTCGGCGGCCGACGCGCGCACGGGGCGGGTGCTGCTCAAGGGCCTTTCGTACCGCTACGACGTCTACGGCAAGGACGAGGTGGACAAATATCTGAGCGATTACTGCTCGGTGCCCTCGAAGTGGGGCGAGCAGGACAACGGGCGCGAGGGGTATCCGGACTTGCGCCACGCGACGTTCGAGCCCGCCTTCGACGGCTGGGCGGTCGAGGGGCGCGTGCTTACGCTGCGCTACCGCGCTCGCGCCTGCGCCGAGTACGGCGACGCCGAGCGGATCGAGCTGCGGCTGACGCTTAAAGAGGCGGGGGATGAACTGCCCATCGAACTGCGGCTGTACGCCAAGCAGGCCACGCCCTGCGTCGAGTCGGGCAGCCTGGTGATGAAACTTTCGATGGCGGACCCGGCCTACCGGATCAACAAGAACGGCGACTGGCTCGACCCGGCGACCGACATCGCGGACGGCGCGAACCACGCGCTGTACTGCCTGGAGCGATACGTCGAGGCGAGCGAAAACGGCGCGACCGTGCGCGTGGAGGCCGTGGACTCGCCGCTCGTGGCGATCGGCGAGACGGGCATCTATACCTACCGCCGGCGGTACGAGCGCCGCGAACCGACGCTCGTTTTCAACCTGTTCAACAACCAGTGGGGCACGAACTTCCCGCAGTGGATCGAGGGCGACATGCGGTTCCGGTTTGTACTGACGGTGCGTTAGTGCTCTGACACAGCGAAGCCTAAGGGTTGGCCGTGTCAGAACACTACCCCTCGGGTCTGAGCAGCGCCGCCTCCCTGAGCAGCGTGGGTTCGTCGACGAACGCCGTGAGGCAGCCGAGCTGCTGAACGCAGGCGCCGCCGGTCACATTGCCGTAGGCGATGCTTTGGGTGATGGGCTTTGCGTGGTACAGGCCGTACATCAGCCCGGCGAGGAACGCGTCGCCCGCGCCCGTCGAGTCCACCTGCAGCGCCCCGGTATAAGTTGTGGTACTCGACGCCCCCGCGCTTGAGCTCGTCCTCCACCAGCCGCGAGAACGGATCGCCGCCCAGAAAGGTCTCCAGGTGCGCGCGCACACCCAGGCGTCCGAGGATCGTCATCGTAGCGGGCACGCCGCCGCCGGGCCGCATCGCGAAGCCGCCGGAGTATACCTCCTCGCCCTCGCGCGGCACGCGGGGCACCCCGGTGAAGAACAAATCGCAGTTGGCCACGCCGAATCCGGCTACATAGGACACGCTTCCACCCCTCTGTCAAGCCTTGGTGCCGCTCAGTGCGATGCCTTCGATGAAGTACTTCTGGAAAAACAGGAACAGCAAAATCATCGGCCACACGGCCATGATGCCGCCCGCCATCACCAGCGGATAGATCGTGGTATGCTCGCCGATCAGCAGCGCGAGCCCCGCCGACAGCGTGTACTTGTCCATCGAGGTGTTGACGATCAGCGGCCACATCAGGTCCTTCCATGCGCCCAGGCCCGTCAGGATCGCAAGGCTTATCAGCGCCGGCTTAATCAGCGGCATCAGGATGCGGGCGTAGATCGTGAAGTAGCCGCAGCCGTCGATCTTCGCGGCCTCGTCGAGCTCCTTGGGCAGCGTCATGAAGAACTGCTTGAGCATAAACACGCCGAACACCGAGAAGATGCGCGGCAGCCACAGCGCCGTGATCGTATTGACCAGGTTGAGCCCCATCATGATCTCATAGTGCGGGATGATGAAGATCTGCCCCGGCACCATCATGATCGACAGGCACAAAAGGAAGATCACATTGCTGAGCGGAAACCTGAGCCGCGCGAACGCGTAGGCCGCGATCGAGCAGATGGCGATCTGGCAGATAACGATCACGGCCATCACGAAGAAGGTGTTGAAGTAGAACGCCGGAAACGGGAACTTGTTCCACACGGTGACGAAGTTGTCAAAGCGCCACACCTCCGGCCAGATCGTCAGCGGGATGCGGATCGACTCGTCGTAGCTCTTGAACGCGGTGAGACCCATCCACAAAAACGGGCCCACCGTGAAGAAGGCCGCGAAGATCAAACTCAAGTGGATCAGCCACCTGCCCCTGCGCCCTTGCATAAAACGGCCCCCTTCCTATTCGTAATGCACCCATTTCTTTTGCATCGCCATCTGGAATATGGTGACCACCAAAATGATCGCGAACAGCACCACGGTGACCGACGCGCCGTAGCCCTTCTTGAACTGGATAAAGGCCGATTCGTAGAAGTAGCTGACGAGGCTGCGCGTGGCCGCCTGGCCGCTGCTGTTTTGCGGGATCATCAGGTAGATGAAGTCGAAGATCTGGAACACGCCGATGACCTCCATGATCGTCACGAAGAAGATCGACGGGGACAAAAGCGGCAGCGTGATGCGAAAGAACCTGTCGAGCGGCCTCGCGCCGTCGATCTCGGCGGCCTCGTAGTAGACGCCCGGGATGCCCTGCAAACCCGCGAGCAGAATAATCATGCGGGTGGAGATGTCCGACCAGATCAGCACGATCGATACGCTGATCAGCGCCACGCCGGGGTCCGACAGCCAGGCGACCGCCGGGATGCCGAGCAGCCGGAGGGCGGCGTTCAGGATGCCGAATTCGTAGTTGAACACCCACTTCCACAGTAGGCCGATCGCGGCCGGCATGGTGACCGCGGGCAGGAAGATCATCGTGCGGTACGCGCCGGTTCCGCGTATTTTGCTGTTGAGCAGCGCCGCCATCAATATGGCGAGCACGACGACGAAGGGCACGCAGATCGCGACGTAAGAAAGCGTGTTTTGCACCGCGCCGTAGAACCTGGCGGTGCCCAGCAGCTTTGCGTAGTTCTTAAGTCCCATCCATTTAGGATCGCCGAACGAGCCCTTGTCGGTGAACGAGTAGTAGATGTTGACGAAGAACGAATATACGTAGAACACGAAGAGCCCGGCCACGAGCGGCGAGATGAACAAGTAGGCGGTCCACGCCTCCCGGCGGGCCATGCGGCTGCGCAACACGTAAATCACCTCATTGCGGAAATGGTAAAACCGGCGGTGCGCCGAACGGCTGAAGGCATCGGTCGAAGGCCCTTCTCCATTCCCCTCGCTGGAGGGGAATGGGACGCGTCCGCAATCCCATTCCCCTGCCGTTCAAAAAAACTACTGGTTCTCCGCCATGACCTCTTCAATGATCCCCGCGATCCGGTTGCAGCCCTCTTCGGGGGTGATGTCGCGGTTGAAGATGCCGGTCACGATCTCGGTCTCGTCGCTGTTCCACTGGCTGCTGAGCGGCACCCAGGGATAGGGCGCGGAGATGTTGGCCTGCTGGACGAACACCTCGCCCGGGATGTTCTTGAACTGGGGCGCATAGCTCTTCTGCGCCGCGATGAAGGTGGGCAGGCAGACGCCGTTGGAAGACAGGTACTCCATGGCTTCCTGGCCGCCCAGGTACTTGAGCAGCTGCCATCCCTCTTCCTTGTTCTGGCTGTTGGCGGACAGCGCATAGGCGATGCCGCCCACGGCGCACTTGTTGTTCTGCTTGGCGGGCATGGGCACAAGGCCGATGTCCCCCGCGATCGAGCTGTTCTCGAGCACGGTCGCCTTCCAGCTGCCGATGTAGACCATGCAGGCCTTGGCGCTGATGAAGAGGTCCGTGCCCTTGGTGTCGGAGAGCACCATGTTCTCGGGCATGATCTTCTCGTCCATGAGCCCCAGTACGTCCTCGAAGGCCTTGACGGTGCCCGGCTCGGCCCAGCCGCTCTTCTTGCCCTCGGTGCCGAACAGGTTCACGCCCTCCTGGGTGATGAACTGGTAGTAGGACGGCTGGCCGTCCAGCTCCATGACCAGCGGGTACTCCCCGCCGCCCGCCTTTGCGATCGCGTCGCGCAGTTGCGCGCCGGTCGCCACCATATCGCCCCAGGTCCAGCCTTCTGCGGGATGGGCCACGCCGTACTTGTCGAACAGCGCCTTGTTGAAGGCCACCACCACGCTGTCGGCATTGATGGGCAGCGCCCACTGGGTGCCCTTGTAGTTGTACATCGAGACCGCGCCTTCGCTCCAGTCGGCCATGTTCACGCCGTCCTTCTCGATCCAGCCATCCAGCCTCTCGAGCACGCCGGCTTCGGCGTACTTGGGCATGTTGATGTTCATCCAGTAGGTGTCCGGGTCGTTCTTCGCGCCGGCGGCGGCGTCGAGCTTTGTCCAGTACTCATTCCAGGGCGTCAGCTGAATTTCCACCTTGATGTCCGGGTTTTGCGCCATGAACATCTTCATGAGTTCCTGGTAGTAGGGGTACTGGTTCTCGTCCCACATGCCAAAGGTAATGGTCGTCTCGGCGAGGGCCGGTGCGGCAACCGCGAACAGCGTAAGCACCGCGAGGATCAGGGCCTTAAGCTTCCTATGCATCCGTCATACCTCCATCATCGATTGATTTTCTATGAGATGCGACGCCCGCCGCATATCATGCCGTCAGTCCATCGCGCGGCAGCTGTCGCGCACCGTGAGCCGGTGGGGCAGGATCTGCTTTACCAGCGGCACGCACTTCCCCTCGATGCGGTCGAGCAGCAGATCGCAGGCCGCGCCGCCGATCGCCTCGATGGGCTGGGCGATCGTGCTCAGCCGCGGGCGCAGCTGCGTGGCGTTGACATCGTCAAAGCCGAACACCGATATGTCGCCGGGCACCCGGTAGCCGTGATCGGTCAGCAGGTTAATCATGTCCACGGCCAGCTCGTCCGCCGCGCAGAACACCGCCGTCGGCCGCGCCTCAAGCCGCAGCAAGGCGCGAATCGCCTCCTCGCCGAAGCCCATGCTGGTCTCGCTCTCCACGATCAGCTCGTCGGCCTTTTTGATCCCGGCCTCGCGCAGCGCGCGCAGGTAGCCCGCCTTGCGCAGCACGCCCATCGTCTGCCCCGCGCAGAACACGCCGGCAATTTTCCGGTGCCCGATGCGCAGCAGGTAGTTCACCGCGTCGCAGGCCGCCTGCTCGTCGTCGATCCCCACGCTCGGCAGCAACGAGCCCGGCACGTTTACGCTCGCCAGCACCATCGGCACGTCCACCTCGCGCACGAGCGCGGCGAGCTCTTCCTCGGTGTTTTCGTGCAAGATCACCAGCCCGTCGATCGAGCGCTCCGCGAGCAGCGCGCAGGAGCGCAGCTGTCGCTGGAAGTCGCCGTAGATGTTGGCCACGATCACGTTGTAGTCCCGCTCCGCCGCGCGCCTCGTAATCGCCGAGATGATCCGGGCGTGGAACGCGTCGCTGACGTTGGGCGCGATGACCGCGATCAGGTTCGACTTCCTGGTAATCAGCCCGCGGGCGTGGAAGTTCGGGCGGTAGTTGTACTTCTGCACCTCGCGCAGCACGCGCTCCGTCACCTCGGCGGATACGCGCTTGGTGCCGTTGAGCACGCGCGAGACCGTCGCGGGCGACACCCCGGCGCGCTGCGCGATGAACTTGATGTTGTGATCCATGGATTCAGTATACAGGAAAAGCTTTTCCTGTCAATATGCAAATTACAACTATTTGCGCCACTTCTCCTATTCAACCGCAATTCTCGTTGGGTATTCCGGCAAATTTGTCGGTATTTCTCAATCCAATTGACAGGAAAGGCTTTTCCTATATAATGAAGACAGATGTTTTGTTAAGGAGGCATGGGGCGAATGTACTTCAGATATCCGATCAACGACGCGCACATTCACGCGTTCACGCTCGAGATGGCGGACGAAGTCGTCCGGATGGCGGACGAGCTGGGCTACGAACATTTCAACATGCTGTCGGGCAGCAACTACATGCCGCGCTGGACGGCGAACAACCTGCTGTGCGCGCGCATCAAGCAGTTGGCCCCGGGCCGCGCCTACGCGTTCGCGTCGTTCAATTACCCCGAGCGGGGCGTGCCCGACTCGGACGAGCTTCTGCGCCAGGCGCGGCTGTTTCGCGCGCTGGGCTTCGACGGCATCAAGATGATGGACGGCAAGCCCACGATGCGCTTGCGTACGGGCGTCGCGCTCGACGACGCGCGCTACGACGCGATGTTCGACTACCTGGAAGAAACCGGCCTTCCGGTGCTGTACCATGTGAACGACCCCTGGGAGTTCTGGCACTGGGACGCCATGCCCGACTGGGCCAAGGCGCACGGCCGGGCCCTCTTCTACGGCGAGACAGGCAACCCCGGCAAGGAGCAGATCGAGCGCGAGGCGGAGAACATCTTGAAGAAGCACCCGAGGCTCAAGCTGATCTTCGCCCACTGGTTCTTCACGTCCACCGATATCGCGCGCACCGAGCAGTTGTTTTGCGATTACCCCAACATGAGCTACGACATCACCCCCGGCTGGGAGATGTTTGAGAGCTTCCAGGAAAAGTATGACGAATGGCGGCCCTTCTTCATCGAGCATGCCGACCGGATTTTGTTCGGCTCGGACACGGTGTCCGACCACTGGCGCGAGACCATTGCCTGCCTGCGCCGGGCGATGGAGACCGACGAGGAGTTCTGGGCGTTTGAGGAGAAATGCAAGGGGCTCGATCTGCCCGAAGCGCCGCTCAGGAAGATTTACTACGACAACTTCTTCCGCTACCTGCCCAAGCAGCCCGCGAAACTGGACGTGGACGGATTGCTGGCGTATGCCGAGGATTTGAAGCGGTCGGTGAAGGGATTCAAGGACGAGGCGGAGATCGCAAGCGACATCGAGGCGTTCGCGGGGGCGCTGACGCATTAAGCCGGCGTCAGCCCGCCCATTCCCCTCTTTGGAGGGGTGCCCCGAGGGGCGGGGTGGTGACCTGATTGCAGAACATCAAAGGCCAGGGTGCATCACCCCGGCCTTTTTTGATCGCATGGATCAAGCCTTATCGGCACGAGCGACGGGCCACCACCCCGCCTGCGGGCACCCCTCCAAAGAGGGGAATGGGGTCTCCCCTACGCCCCGTTCACCGATCATTCCCCCGCGATCAGCGCCATCACCAACTTGACCCCCTGCTCCATCTCCTCCACGCGGCTGTATTCGCGCGTGCTGTGCACCTCGTGCATGGAACAGGCGAGCACCAGGCCCTGGATGCCGCGGAGCGCGAAGCTGTTTTGGTCGCTACCGCCCATGGTAGCGTGGATGTTCGCCGGCACGCCGACCTCGGCGCAGGCCTTCTCAAAGCGGCGAACGACCGGGCTTAAGATGGGCGTCTCATAGGCCGTGATTTCGACGCGGCGGTCGGCGGTCGCGGTCGCCCCGACCGCGCTCGCTTCCTGCTCGAAGGCCGTCATGACCTGCTCCCACTGCTTGAGGACCGCCTCGTGGGACAGGCTGCGAATCTCCCCCGTCACCCGGCAGCGCGCGGGCACGATGTTGGTCGCCTCCCCGCCCTCGATCACGCCGATGTTGCAGGTAACGCCGGGCGTCGGCTCGCCCTGCGGAATCCGCGCGATTGCCTTCGCCGCCGCCGCGATGGCGTGGATGCCCTCGCGCGGCGCGAAGCCGGCGTGGGACGCCCGGCCCTCTACCGTCACGGAAAAGGACAGGATGGTCGGCGCGGCGCCCGCCGCCTCGCCGATCGCGCCGCTCAGGTCCAGCGTGTAGGCTTCTTTCGCGCGAATCCGATCGTAATCCGCCGCCGCCGAACCCAAGCCGTAACGCTCCTCCGCCACGGGGAAGATCAACTCCACCGGGCGATGAGGCGTTCCCTCTTCCTTCAGTCGCGTCAGCGCTTCCAGGATGATGGCGATGCCGGCCACGTCGTCCGCGCCCAGGATGGTGTCGCCCGCGGAGGTGATGCGCCCGTCCGCGTGCAAAACCGCCCGCTTGCCGCGCCCCGGCTCCACCGTGTCCATGTGGGCGGACAGCAGCAGCGGGGCCAGCGGCAGTTCCCCCGGCACGAAGCCGTACAGATTGCCGCAGTCCCCGCCGATTTTCGCGCCCGCGTCGTCCTCATAGGTCGCCGCGCCCAGTTCCACCAGCCGCGCCTTCAGCGCGTCGCAAAGATTCCGCTCCCCGAAGGACGGGCTGTCGATCGCGGTGAGCGCGGAAAATGTCTCCCATATACGGCTCATCGGCGTTCCTCCCCTTGCCATATTCACCGCCATGATACCACATTTTCAGCGACCAGTCCACGCTTTGATGATGTCCTGATGCAGCGCGTCGTCGGGCGGTAGGTCGCTGTGCGTTTCGAGCAGCGCGCTTGCGCAGGCTTCGTCGCGCGCGCCCAGGTAGGATAGCGCGGCGGCGGCGGTCTCGATCAGCGGACGGGCGGTACCGCCGTGCGCGCGAATCAGCAGCGCGGGCGCGATGATGCGCTCGTCGCGCCCGAGCTTGCGCGCGGGCGAGGCCGCGTTGCGCTCGATGCTGTCGGCAATGGCGCGGTTTTGGAATTTCCGCTTGGACAGCGCGGCGAAATCCCGCTGCGCCGCCTCGTCCACACCGTAGCGCGCGCATACGGCCCGATTGACCTCCCCGTAGAAGATGTCGAGCAGGCCGTCGATCACCGGGTCGTTGGCCGCGTCGGCGTATTCGAGGAAGCCCTTCTCGATCCCGAGGTAGGCGATGATCGCGGAGGCGGCGTTGTAGGTGTAGAGCTTGCGCTGCATCAGCACCGCGAAGTCGTCCACGTACTCGATGTGCGAAAGGCCAAGCGCCCCATTTGAGCCCTGCACGCTGACGAACAGCGAGGGGTAGTTCTCGCCCGCGATGTCGATATCGCCGTCGTTGACCGTGGTGCAGAAGATCGCGCCCGAGGCCGCGCGCGCATCGAGGCCACCGCCCAGCCCGGCCGCCGGCAGCGGCGCGTTTTCGCAGGCCACGACGCTCGTCGCCTCGGGCACGCGCGCGGCCAGCCATTCGCCCGCCTCGCGCAGGTTTTCCGGGCGCACGCTGACGAACACGGCATCCGCGGCTTTAAGCGCCGCGCGGCAGGCCGCATCGTCCGTATGCAGCGCCGCATATCCCTCGATGCGCATGGGCTGCGTGCCGTCGAAAAAGCGCACCCGGTAGCCGCCCGCCGCGCGCAGCCGGTCGATCAGCGCGGCGTCGCGGTCGATCAGGGTCAGTTCCGCCTGCGGGGCGAACAGGCGCGCCAGGAAGCCGCGCCCGGTCTGGCCCGCGCCCACAATTGCGATTTTCATACTTCGATCGCCTCCATCGGCTTGAGGATTTTGACCCGCGCACCGGCCCGCGCGGCGGCGGCGAGGATATCTTCATCCGCGCAGCCGTTGATTGCGTACAGGTCGTGGTGCATCGGGATGTAGAGCGGCGCGTCGAGCGCCGCCGCCAGCTCGGCCGCCTCGGCGCAGTCGGTGTTGCCCACAATGCCGGCCGCGGTGCGCGCCTCGTCGCGCCCGTTGGCCGGCAGCAGCAGCACGCGGCAACCTTCCGCCCGCAGCCGCTCGGTCAGCCCGTCGTACAGGCTCATGTCGCCGCCGAAAAATACCGCCCGGTCACCGACGCGGATGATGTAGCTTAGCTCGTAAAAGCGGCCCATGTCGTCGGTGTGCAGCTGCGTGTGCGCGCAGGCGACCGGCGTGATCCGGGCCGGCCCGATGTCGAACGGCCGCTCGGCGCGGGCGGGCGCGATGGGCGGCGCATCCGGCGGCAACATCTCCCCGAGTGCCGCGCACACCGGCGCGGGCGCGGCGATGACCGCGCGCCCGCCGGCACGCACATAGGGGATCAGCGTGTCGGGGTCCAGGTGGTCGCCATGGTCGTGCGAGATCAGCACGGCGTCGGGCATGAGGTCAAAAAGCGCGCGGGGCGCGGGGTAGGCGCGCCGCCAGGGCGTTTCGGGCGTGGCATACAGCCGGTCCACCGAATCGCTCAGGTAGGGATCGGTGACGATGCGCACCGCGCCGAAGTCCAGCAGGAACCCGCACTGCCCCAGGTAGGTGATCGTCAGCGTCGCCATGACAAGAGCTCCTTTTCCTTTTCGAGCACCAGCGCGCGCAGCGGATCGCCTTGAAGGCCACACACCTGGTCGAGCACGTAGCCGCTGCCCTGCTCACGCAGCATGGCGGCAAGCTTAACCGCCGAGGGGTCGTCCGGGTTTTCGTAGTGGAGGGCGGCGGCGATCGCGGTGGCCAGCCCCTCGGGCACAATGCCGTACCCCTCGGCCAGCAGCGCCGAACCGACCAGCCGGTCGTCGCGGCCCAGCTTGCGCAGCGGGTCGCGCGCGTTGCGCTCCACCGTGTCGGGCAGGCCCCGGTCGCGCAGCTTGGCGCGCGAAGTCTCGCTGAAGGCCAATTGCTCGTCGAGCGGGATGCCGTGCCGCTTCGACAGCGCCTGCCCGGTCTCGCGGTAGACGCGCGTGAGCAGCGCGTCGACGCGCTCGTCGCGCGCGGCCTCGGCCAATACCGTATGGCCCAGGAACGCCCCCACGAACGAGGCGGTGCCGTTGGCGGCGTTGTAGGTGTAGAACTTGCGCTCGAGGAAGCCCTTGAAGCCCTCGGTGGGCGCGATTTCCGGGATGGCGGGCAGCGGGCAGACGAGCGGCTGCGCGTCCACCGGCAGCGTGTGGTAGTCCTGCACGCACACGGTCAGCGCATCGCGCGCGAGCTGCTCTTTCGTGGGCTCCATCGCCGAGCGCATGACCACCGCCTCGGCAAAGCCCACCGCAAGCCCCTCGGGCGGGCGCACCGCCTGCGCGAGGATGGCCGCCGGCCTCTTCCAATTCTCGCAGGTGACGACATTGACCGCGCCCTTGCGCACGTGGTGAAGCGCCCACTCGATCGCCGGGGCGACCGCGCCCAGGTTCTTGCCGCCCACCGAGGTGAAGAAGCAGCTCGCGTCGGCGGCCACGCGCGCGATGCCCGCGCCATCGTCGATCGACACCGCCTCGAAGCCTTCCACCACGAGGTCGCGCGCCTTGTCGCCCAAGAAGTGCACGGTGTAGCGGCCCGCTTCATTCAGGGCCTTGACCAGGTCCGCGTTGGCCTCGACAAGCGCGAACGAAACGCCCGCCGAAAAACAAATCTGCGAAAGAAAACCGCGCGCGATCTTGCCCGCGCCGAAGATCACAACCTGTGCCATGTCTATCCTCCAAACATATCCGCCGTGTCCACGCCGTCCAGCATGTCGCGCGACGCCCGAACCATGCGCGCGTAGACCGCGTAGCGCCCGCGCAGCCGCTCGCCCAGCGCCGCGTCGGGCTGCGTCACACTTTGATCCTTCGCCCATTCGCCGCCCGCATAGCGCGCCGCCCCCAGCGCCGAGCCGCAGGCGGGCGATTCCGAAACCACGCTCACGCCGAAGACGGACGCCTTGAGCTCGTTGAGCAGCTTAACCGTCGACGCGCCGCCGGTCGCGCGTATTTCGCGGACCTTAGGCCGTCCCAGCGCCTCCCACACGCTGTAGATGGAAAACACCACGCCCTCGTAGACGGCGTACTTCAGCGCGTCGGTCGAGGTCTGATCGGTCAGCCCGACGAACAGCCCGCGCGCGCGCTCGTCGAACACCGGCGCGCGCTCGCCGCGCAGGTAGGGCAGGAAGATGGGCGCGCGTGCGTGGATCTCGGGCGCGTCGGGCCCGAACAGCCGCCTCGCCCAATCGAGCGACACGCCCGCGCAGGCGGTGACGCCGTAGCGCGCGAAGCCGTTCTTGTAGGGGCTTTCGATCAGCTTCGTGCCCTCGCGCCGCCCGACCACCACGCCGAAGTGCTCGCTGGTGCCGGTCACGTCGAAGCAGGCGCCCGGCCCGTCGACGCCCATGCCGTTAAGCGCGGCGTAGAAGTCGTTGGCCCCGACCGCCACCGGCGTGCCCGGCCTTAGCCCGGTTTGGGCCGCCCCTTCCGCGCTCACCGCCAGCCAGTCTTCCATCGGCGGCAGCTGCGCGGCTTCCAGCCCCGCGAAGGCCAGCAGCCGCTCGGGGTAGGCGCGCGTCCCGGGATGGACCAGCCCACGCCACGAGCCGACGTCGCTGGCGGCCCGGCCGCACAGCGTAAGGCACAGCTGATCCTTGGGCTGCAGCAGCAGAGCGTCTTCAAGCAGTCGGGAAAGCGCGGCGTCCTCCCGGATAGCCAGCGCCGTCGGCAGCGGGTAGGACGCCAGCGCCGGGTGAACCATGCCGGTCATTTCGACGAACTCGCTTTCGCTGAACGCGGCCAGCAGCCGCTTTAGCGGCTCGGCCCGTCCGGGCGCGTACCAGGGCAGCCGCGCGCGCACCCGGCCGCCCGCGTCCGAAATCAGGAAGGTGCCGGTCTGCCCGGACAGCCCCACCGCCTCGATCTCGCGCGGGTCGCACAACTGGGCAACCGCCCGGCCGATGGCGCCCAGCGGCGCGTCCTCGGGATACGCGATGCCCATCACGCGCGGCGGCCCATAGCCGGTGACCACCAGCTTGGCCGATGAGGTGCCCAGGTCGATCCCCAACACCACCTTCATGCGCCGCTCCCGAAGGTGAACACGGCCTTGACGAAGCCCGGCTCGCGCGCGCGCGCGGCGCGCACCGCGTCGTCGAAGCGCTCGATCGGCATCGTCAGCGTGCACAGCCGCTCGGTTGATACCAGGCCGTCGGCCACCAGCTCGACCGCGCGGCCCAGCACGTCCCAGTTGTTGCCCGCGCCGACCACACGCAAATTCTTCACGTGCACATCGTCCATGCGCCAAGTGGTCTCGCGCCCGCCGCCGTACCCGGCCAGCGCGACGCGCCCGCCCTTGGGCGCGATCGACAGCGCCAGCCGCACGCAGGATTGCGCGCCGGTGCAATCGACGATCACGTCCGGGCCGGCCGGGTAGATTTCGCGCAGCGCCTGTTCGATGTCGCAGTGCGCGCTGGCCAGCGCATAGGACGCGCCCATGTCGCGGGCGATCTTCAGCCGTCCACCCGTGCGCTCCACCACCGCGATGCGCCGCATGCCCGCGGCCTTCGCCGCGGCCAGCACGTTCAGCCCGATCGAGCCGCTGCCCAAAATGAGCAGCGTCTCGCCCAGCCGCACGTCCGCCTTGTCGAGCGTGCCCAGCGCGACGCCCAGCGGCTCGAGCATGGCGGCCTGAATGTCGCCGATGGAATCGGGCAGCGCGATCAGCGCGTAGGCGGGCGCCAGCATGTACTCGGCGTACGCGCCGTCGTGCTTAAAGCCGATCTCGCCGAACGAGGGGCATTGCCGCCACAGGCCGCGGCGGCAGGCCGGGCAGGTCAGGCAGCACACGTCGTTCGAGCCCACGACCCGCTTGCCCACCAGCGCCTGATCCGACCCGTTGATCGTAACGACCTCGCCGCACCACTCATGCCCCTGGATCAGCGGGTACTTGGCGGGGATGCCCCCGTCCAGCACCTCGATGTCGGTCGCGCAAAACGCCGCCGCGCGCACCTTGATAAGCGCCCAGCCGGGCGGCGGAGGCGGCACGGGCACCTCGCGCAACCCCCAGCTGCCCACCTTTTCCGTGACGATTGCCTTCATGAGCAAACCCCTTTTCTTCGAAAAACCGCGCGGCTACGCCAGCCCCGCGCCCAATCGGGTGCGAGAGGCCGGCGCAAACGCCATCGGTTACTTGCGCTTTCTGTTCTTGCTCATATCGACGCCGACGGCGGCGATGATGATGATGCCCTTGATGATCTGCTGCCAATAGGGGTTGACGCCGATGAAGGTCAGCCCGTAGTTGATGATGCCGAAGACCAGCACGCCCACCACCATGCCGGGCACGGTGCCGATGCCGCCGGTGTTGGAGATGCCGCCCACGACGCAGGCGGAGATCGCGTCGAATTCGTAGTTCAGGCCGTAGGCCGAGGTGGCCCCGCCCGTGCGCGCGCTCTCGAGGAAGCCCGCCAGGCCGTAGAGCACGCCCGCCAGCGCGTAGACGCCCACCTGAACCTGCTGCACGTGGATGCCGGACACCATCGCGGCCTCGGGGTTGCCGCCGATCGCGTAGGTGTTGCGGCCAAAACGCGTCTTGGTCAGGATGAACCAGCACAAAAGCACCACGACGACGGCGATAATCACGATCACCGGGAACTTGCCCGGCCCCAGGAGGCCCGAGCCCAGATAGGTGATGCCGTCCTTGACGCCGCCGATCGGCTGGGAGGAGTTGGGCTCGATGTCAAAGTACAAAAGGTTCGCGCCCCAGGCGATGACCTGGGTGCCCAGCGTCACGATGAACGCGGTGATCTTGTAACGCGATATGACGAAGCCGTTGAGCGCCCCGAACAGCGCGCCCACCGCCATCGCCGCCAACAGCGGCACGATGATCGGCACGTCCGACAGGTTGGGGTAGAAGCGGCGCGCGTAGCTCATCGTCTGGCCGAGCGAGGCGGTCATGACGGCGGCAAAACCCATCACGCGGCCGGCGGACAGGTCCACGCCGCCCACGATCAGCACGAACGCCATGCCGCAGGCCATAATCAACTTGGTGGAGTTTTGCAGCGCCACGTCGCGCAGCACCCGCACCGACAGGAACCGGGGGTTGATGATACCGATGACGACGACCATGACGAGCAGGCACAGGAGAATCGCCCTGTCCGTCAGGAACTGCCTGACCTTCTTGCCCGCGCTATCTTGGGAGAAGCTTGCATTCATTGTGTTCACACCTCACATCAAACCATGTATTTGGCGGCCAGGCGCATGATGTTCTCTTCCTGCATGTCCTCGCCCTCGATGATGCCGGACAGCTTGCCCTCGCACATGACCATGATCCGGTCGGCCATGCCCAGCAGTTCGGGCATTTCGCTGGAGATCATGATGACGCACTTGCCCTCGGCGGCGAGCGAGTCCATGATCTTGTAGATTTCGTACTTCGCGCCCACGTCGATGCCGCGCGTAGGCTCGGTCAGCAGCCACCGGGCGAAGAGCGCCTTTTGTTGGTTGCCGCCGGACAGGCTGTTGATCGGCGTGCGCTGCGAGGGCGTCTTGATGTCAAGCTTCTTGATGCTCTCCGCCGCCAGCCGGTTGCAGGTGCGCGCGCTGATGTAGCCGAAGAAGCGCACGATCTTGCGGTAGATGGTCACGTACACGTTTTCGCCCACGCCGAGCACCGGGAACAGGCCCGTGCGCTTGCGATCCTCGGTCAAGAGCGCGAGGCCGTTCTGCATGGCGTCGCTGGCGTTGCGGATCTTGACGGGCTTGCCGTTTATCCTGATCTCGCCGGATTTGAGCGCGCGCAGACCGAAGATGCTCTCGACCAGCTCCGTGCGCTGCGCGCCCACGAGACCGCCGATGCCCAGGATCTCGCCCTTGCGCAAGGTGAAGGAGATGTGCTGGAAGCTGCGCTCGTTGGCCGAGCACAGGTCGGTAACTTCCAGATAGTTCTCGCCGCAAACGTTGGTCTTGGGCGGGAAACGCATGCTCATGTCGCGCCCCACCATGCGGCTGATGATGTCGTCGGTGGTCAGCTCGCGGGTCGCCCATGTGCCGATCATCTGGCCGTCGCGCATGATGCTGATCTCATCGGCGATGACCTTGATCTCCTCGATCTTGTGCGAGATGTAGACGATGGCCACGCCCTTTGCGCGCAGATCGTTGATGATCGAGAAGAAATGCTCCACCTCGGCCGATGTCAGCGAGGAGGTGGGCTCGTCCATGATGATGACCCGGGCATTTAAGGAGACCGCCTTGGCGATCTCGATCGACTGGATCTTCGACACCGACAGCGTGCGCACGATGGCGCGCGGATCAAGGTCGATGTTCAGCCTGTCCAGCAGCTCCCTGGTGTCGCGGTAGAGCCGCTGGCGGTCCACAATACCGTGCTTTACGGGCAGCCGTCCAAGCCAGATGTTCTCCATGACGCTCAGGTGCGGCTCCGGATAAAGCTCCTGATGAATCATCGCCACGCCGTCCCTGATCGCGTCCAGCGTGCAGGTGTAGGACACCGCCTTCCCGTCGAGCAGGACCTCCCCCGCGTCGCGGGCGTATATCCCGAACAGACACTTCATCAGCGTCGACTTGCCCGCGCCGTTCTCGCCCATCAGCGCGTGCACCGTGCCCGGACGCAGGTTGAAGCTGACGTCGCTCAGCGCGCGCACGCCCGGGAATTCCTTGGTGATGCCCCGCATCTCGAGCACATATTCCCTCTGGCTCATGATCCACGTTCCTTCCTGGATATTGACCATCGGGAGGGGGGATCCCCCCTCCCGATGGCGCGCTGTCTTAAAATGTAAACCGCTTAGAATTCCTCGACGTTCGCTGCGTTCACCGCGACGTAGGGGATCCACACGTAGTTGCCCTCGGACACGGTGTAGGGGAAGTTGTCGGCCGTGGGCGTTTCGCCCTTGGCCAGCAAGGCGGCCAGCTCGACGGTGGCGTAGGCCTGGTTCTTGGCGTCGTTGAGCGAGGTGGCCAGCATGGAGCCGTCACGGATGGCGATCTTGCCCGCCTCGGTGGCGTCCACGCCCAGCACAGGCATGAACTTGCCTTCGGCGAAGTAGCCCTGCGCCTTCAGCGCTTCGATCGCGCCCAGCGCCATGTCGTCGTTGTTGGCGAACACCGCTTCGATCTTATCGGGGTGCGCGGCCAGGAAGGTAGCCATCTTGTCCTGCCCCTTGACGCGGTCCCACATGGCGGTATCCTGCGCCAGGCACTCCACCTTGAAGTCGTTGTCGGTCAGGTACTTGATCGAATACTCGGTGCGCAGCTCGGCGTCCTGGTGACCCGGCTCGCCCATCAGCATGACGTACTGAATCACGCCGTCGCCGTTCTTGTCGGCTTCGGGATTCGCCTTCCAGTACTCGGCCAGCGCGACGCCCTGCATGGTGCCCGATTCCTCGGCGCGCGCGCCCACGTAGTACACCTTGTCCCACAGACCCATCGCCTCGGCGAAGGGCTCGGTGTTGAAGAACACGGCGGGAACGCTGTCTTCCATCGCCTTTTTGATGACCACGTCGGCGGCGGAGCGCTCCTGCATGTTGATGGCCAGCGCCTCGTAGCCCTTGGTCAGGTAGAGGTCGATGTTGTTGTTCTGGGTGGTCTGATCGGCCTTGGAGTCGGTGAAGTCCACCGACACGCCCAGCTCGTCGGCCTTGTTCTGCATGTGGTTGCGCATCTCGGTGAGGAAGGTGTCGTCATACTTGCGGATCGAGGCGCCGATGGTCAGCGCGCCGGCGCCCGAGACCAGGCTCAGCAGCATAACGACGGTCAGGACGACGGTGACGAGTTTCTTCATGGTAATCAATTTCCCCCTTTAATATTTGATTGAGTGCCCGGCGATCCGACGACCGCCGCACACAAAACCACCGTTGGAAAGATCGGCGCAGAAATCAGCTCTGCATTTCATCTTATGATGATATTATAGACATAGCCGTCATAATTGTCAATGGCAATCCTTAAATTTCCGCATCCTGCACCAACTCTATGTACTTATGTTGTAACCCTCCCGGAAAAGCGGCGTGCGCAAAGCGGTTGCGCCCGCGCGCCTGAGCGGGTATAATGAAGCCATTCAAAGATTTACTTGGAGGACGGACATGCGGACGGCCAAACACGAAACCATGCGCAGCCTGAACGCGTCGGTACTGCTCAACTGTGTGCGCAAGCAAGCGCCGCTCACGCGCCACGAGCTGCAGCACAGAACCGGACTGAGCTGGGGCGCGGTATCCAGCATCGTGTCGGAATTCCTGGCGCTCGGTATACTGACCGAGATGCCCATCCAGAATACGCACGCCGGGCGGACGCCGGTGGCGCTGGACATCAACGCGCGCGATCATCTGTGCGTGGGGCTGGACATCCACGCGCAGGGCCTGCACTGCGTGGTGACCGACATGCGCGCTCGCACGCTGTACACCACGCGCGAGGGCGTGCGGCTGCCGAGCCGGCAGGGCGTGCTGGATCAGGCGGTCTCGATGGCGGAGGAGGCAATCGAGCGGGTCGGCGTGGAAAAATCGCGCTACATCGGCGCGGGCCTGTCGGTACAGGGCGCGGTGGACGCCGAGCGGGGCGTGTCGCTGCACTCCCCCCACCTGCCCGACTGGAGAAACGTGCCGCTGACCGAGTTGATCGGCGGGCGGCTGGGTCTGCCCGCGACGCTGTCGCACGACACCAACGCCGTCATGATGGCCGAACTGTGGAGCGGCAGAGCTTCGGGCGCGCGCAACCTGGTCTTCGTCCGGCTGGACATGGGCATCGGCATGGCGGTCGTGATCGACGACCGGCTGTACACCGGCGCGAGCGGCATCGCGGGCGAGCTCGGGCACATGGTCATCAATCCCGGCGGCCCGCGCTGCACCTGCGGCAACTACGGCTGCCTCGAGGCTTACGCCTCCGGGCGCAGCATCCTGCAAAGGGTGCGAGAGGGCATCAATACCGGCTGCTGCGCGCTTAAGCTGACCGGCCGCTACGACCGGGATCTCGACTTGGTGGCCGAGGCCGCGGACGCGGGCTCCGCCTTCGAGCGCGACCTGTTCGAGACCATGGGCATGTATCTGGGCGTGGGCATCTCGAACTACGTCATCATGATGAACCCGGAGATGGTGGTCATCGGCGGCGATCTGGCCCGGCATAGCCGCCTCTACCTCGATCGGGTCAACGCCGTGCTCAAGCGCAACGTGTGGACCGGCGGCCCGATCGACGTGGTGATCTCGGATCTGAACCCCGACGCCGCCGCGATCGGCGCGACGCTGCTGCTCGTGCAGCAGGCGCTCGGCGGCCACATCCCCCACTCGCTGGGCGATTTGTTCCGATCATTGGCGCAATAGCGTCACGCGCATCTGCTGCGGCCATATGCGCGTGATTTGGGGCCTTCGTACGCGCCGGCGGGCGCGCTGTTTTACGAGGGCCGCGGCCCTCCGAACCCGCGAGATTTACGCGGGTGATTGCGCTTGCTATTTATATCTTATTATGATATATTATCGGCGAACGATTGATTCACCGAGGAGGACTTCCATGGCAGGCGACATAGAACGGGTCATTCCGGGACATACCGGCGACTTTGCCTACGCGGTACTGGACTTCGACGGCACGCTCTCGCTGGTGCGCGAGGGCTGGCAGGATGTCATGATCCCCTATTTCGCGGGCGAGCTTAAGGCCACGCCCGAGGGCAGGCATTTGCCCGACGAGGCGCTTGCGCTGACGGCTCGGGAATTCATCACGCTGCTCACCGGCAAGCAGACGATCTACCAGTGCATCCGGCTGGCCGAGGAAGTAACGGCGCTCGGCGGTAAGCCGCTCGACCCGCAGGCCTACAAGGACGAGTACCATCGGCGGCTGCTTGAGAAGATCGACCACCGGCTGAAGGGCCTGCGCGACGGCTCGATCGACCCCGAGACGCTGACCGTGCCCGGCAGCTACGCGTTGATGGACATGCTCGAGCGCCGGGGCGTCGTGCCCTACCTGGCGTCGGGCACCGACGAGGCCTATGTGCTCGAGGAGGCGCGGTTGCTGGGCTTTGACCGCTATTTCGGCAAACGCATACACGGCGCGCAGCGCGACTACAAGACCTTCTCCAAGAAGATGGTCATCGAGCGGCTGATGCGCGAAAACCAGCTGACCGGCGAGCGGCTGCTGGGCTTCGGCGACGGCTATGTCGAAATCGAAAACGTGCGCGGGGCGGGCGGCTTCGCCGTGGGCGTGGCTTCCAATGAATCGGAGAAACGCGGCATCGACGAATGGAAGCGCGAGCGGCTGATCCGCGCGGGCGCAAACCTGATTATCCCGGACTACCGCGACACCGAGGCGCTCGAGCGCGCGCTGTTTGACGCATAATCACGCGAGGGGGATTTTATATGCCATTTGAGCTATTCGACCGGTCGCGGCTCAGGCTCTTGCCGCTGAGCGAGCGCATCCACGACCTCGATCTGTCGATCATGATGCCGCCGGTCGCCGACAACGGCTACCGCCACGCGACCATCGATTTGTTGGCCGAACGCATCCGCGTGGCCAAGGCGCATAACGCCAACGTCACCATGATGCTGGGCGGGCACGTGATTCGAGCGGGCGTCGCCCCCTGCATGAACGCCATGATGGAGGCGGGCTACATCAACCACTTCGCGCTCAACGGCGCGTCGGCCATCCACGACTTCGAGCTCGCGCTGATCGGCCAAACCACCGAAAGCGTCGCCAAGTACATCTCCGAGGGGCAATTCGGCCTGTGGGAGGAGGACGGCCTGTACAATCGAGCGGTCAACGAGGGCGCGAAGCAGGGACTCGGCTTCGGCGAGGCGCTGGGCAAGTTCATCGAAGAGCACGACTTTCCCCATAAGCGTTACAGCCTGCTGGCTGCCGGTTACCGCCACCAGGTCCCGGTCACCGTGCACGTGGGCATCGGCTGCGACATCGTGCACGAGCAGCCCAACGCAGACGGCGCGCTGCTCGGCGAGGCCAGCTACCGCGATTTCCTGATCTACGCGCGGCGCATCGAGCGGCTCGAGCACGGCGTGTTCATGGACTTCGGCTCGGCGGTCATCGGCCCCGAGGTCTACCTCAAGGCGCTGTCGATGGCGCGCAACGTGGCCCATCAAGAGGGGAGGCGCATCGCCCACTTCACCACGGCGGTGTTCGATCTGCTCGACCTCGAGGGCAAGGACGTCCAGGAGGAACCGCCCAAGTCCGATCCGCGCTACTACTTCCGCCCCTGGAAGACCATCATGGCGCGCACGGTGGCCGACGGCGGCGAGAGCTACTACGTGCAAGGCGTCCACCGGGACACCGTCCCGGCGCTGGCCTACGCGCTGCTGGGGGCCCAAGATGGATAGGGCGCGGCTGCTTTCCCTGTTTCGGCGCTTCCGTGACCTGCGCATCGCGGTGGCGGGCGACCTGTTCCTCGACCGCTGGTACGAAATCGACGAGCGACTGGACGAGCCCTCTGTTGAGACCGGGCTTACGGCCTGGCAGGTGGTGCGCAAGCGCGCCGCGGCGGGCGCGGCGGGCACGGTGGTGGGCAACCTGTCCGAGATGGGCGTGGGCCACCTGTCGGTGGTGTCGCTCGTGGGCGAGGACGGCGACGGCTGGGAGATGCTCGAGTTGCTGAAGCGCCGGGGGGTCGACGTAGGCCAGGTGCTGGTCAGCGACCGCGTGGTCACCCCCTCCTACATTAAGCCGCTGTTCCCGCGCGAGGGCAACCGGCTGGACATCAAGAACTTCCGCCCCACGCCGCCCGACCTCGAGGACCTTTTGATCGAGCGGCTGGACGGCGCGCTCGGCCGTGCCGATGCGCTGGTGCTGCTCGAGCAGGTGACCGAGCCCGACACCGGCGTGCTCACCGCGCGGGTGCGCGAGGCGCTGCCCGCGCTTGCGCGCAAGTACCCCGATAAGCTGATCTTCGCCGATTCGCGCGCGTTCATCCACCTGTACCGGGACGTGGTAATCAAGTGCAACAACTTCGAGGCGGCGCGCATGACCGGTCGCATCTCCGACCCGGATGCGTTCGACGCGCGGCAGGTGTTTGAGAGCATGGACGAACTGGCCGCGCGCACCTTAAAGCCGGTGGTGGTCAGCTGCAACGCGCACGGCGTGGCGGTCATGCAGGACGGCGAGCGGCTGCTGGTGCCCGCCGTGCGCCAGATAGGCGAGATCGACGTGTGCGGCGCGGGCGACGCCTGCTCGGCGGGCATCGTCAGCGCGCTGTGCGCGGGCGGCAGCTATGCCGAGGCGGCGTTTGTGGGCAACCTGAGCGCGGGCGTCACCGTGCGCCAGATCGGCCGCACGGGCACGGCCAGCCAGGCGGCCATGCTCGCGCTCTACGACGAGCAGTTTGGGGGCGACTGAATGGACAGCTATCTCGCCGTCGACATCGGCGGTTCCAAGTACATCGTCGCCTTGGTCAGCGCGGCGGGCGAGGTGCTCGCGCAGACCAGGGACCACTGGCGCGCGCTCACGGCGGAATGCGTACTCGAGCAGGTGCTTGAAGCCTCGCGCGCACTGCTAAAATCCACCGGCGCCACCCCGGCCGCCGCGGGCGTCACCATCCCCGGCCTGGCCGACCCGGAGCGGGGGCTGTGGGTGGAAGCTTCGTTCTCCGGCATCCGCGATTTTCCGATCTGCGCGGCGCTGTCGCAGGCGCTGTCGATGCCGGTGTACTGCGAAAACGACGGCCAAGCCTACGCCCTGGCTGAGATGCGCTTCGGCGCCTGCCGCGACGCGCGCGATTTCCTGTTCATGAACATCTCCAACGGCATCGGCGGCGCGATCGTCTCAGGCGGTCGCCTGGTCAATGGTTCGCGCGGCAGCGCGGGCGAGTTCGGCCACTGCGTGGCGGTCGAGGGCGGCCGGGCCTGCAAGTGCGGCCTGCACGGCTGTCTGGAGATGCATGCCGCGGGGCCGGGCATCGCGCGCAACTATGCGGAAATGGGCGGCGCGCCCGACGAGCGCGGCGGGCCCGCCGACGCGAGCCTGATCGCCGAGCGCGCGCGCTCAGGCGACCAGATCGCGCGCGACACCTTCGCGCTCGAGGGCGAGCTGCTGGGCCGGGTGGCCGCGACCGCCGTCAACCTGCTCAACCCGCGCAAGCTGGTCATCGGCGGCGGCGTATCGCTGGCCTTCGACCTGTTCGGCCCATCGCTCACCCGGGCGATTGGGTCGCGCATATACCGCGCGGCCAATCCCGACCTCGAGATCCTGCCCACACCGCTCGGCTACCTGGCCGGCCTGTACGGCGCGGCGTCGATCGCGGCGCTGGGCCATGAACGAAAGGGGAACACATTATTATGAACGCTTTTCTTACCGCCTACCGGACCGAACTGATCGACGCCATGAACTTAATCGATCCGGCGGAATTCCAGAAATTCATCGACATCCTGCTGGACGTCTACCGCCACGACCGCCAGGTGTTCATCGCGGGCAACGGCGGCAGCGCGGCCACCGCCAACCACTTTGTCTGCGACTTTGGCAAGAACGCGGTGAAAGGCGATCGCCGGCGCTTTCGCATCCTGTCGGTCTGCGACAACATCGAGAAGATCACCGCGCTCGGCAACGACATCAGCTTTGACGAGATTTTCCGCTTTCAGCTCGGCAACCTGATGCGCGAGGGCGACGTGCTGATCGTCATCAGCGCCAGCGGCAATTCGCCCGACCTGGTTAACGCCTGCAGCTTTGCCAAGGAGCACGGCGCGAAGGTCGTCGCGCTGTCCGGTTTTGGCGGCGGCAAGATTTGTGACGGCGCGTCCGCCTCCCTCATCACCGACATGCGCAGCTATGAGCGCATCGAAGACCTCCACCTGATCCTGATGCACCTGGTCGTGTGCTGGTTCAAGGAGCATCAGGACAGGCTCGGCTGAACGGCCGCAGCCCTCCCTGAACCGCCGACCGCGACGTAAAGCGACAGGCCCGGACGAGCCGGGCCTGTCGCTAGTGCGTTTAACCCATGTTCAGCATCTCGACCAACTGCTCGACCTGCTCGTGGGTGATCCGGCCGTCGGAGAAGCTGACGGCGCTGCGCAGCGGCGAATAGGCCAGCATCGCTCGGAGCATATCGGGTGAAATGGCGCTCTGGGCCACGTCGCTGGTCTCTTCCCCGCCGGCGATCGAGATCGTCATGCTGTCCACGAGCGGCTTCAGGATGGTCTCGGCCCTTTCCGACTTCATCACGTCCATGAAGATGGAGTTGACCGTCCAGGTCGCCGGTATCTCCACCGTGGACTCGACGAAGACCCGCTTCTCCAGCGCGATGTCGCGGGAGGACCGGCCGATCTGGATCAGGAAGTCGCCGCTCTCCACATGCCAGTCGTGGATCGCGTCGTTCCAGTAGGCGAAGGCGCGCTTGTCGAGCGCAAACGACACCGTTTTCTGCTCGCCCGGCTCGAGCAACACCTTCTCGAAGCCCTTGAGCTCCCGCACGGGGCGGAACACGCTGCTTTGGACGTCGGCCACGTACAGCTGCACCACTTCCTTGCCGGGCACGGAGCCGACGTTCTTCACGGTCACGCTGGCGGTCAGCGCATCCGTATCGCGGATGGCGTCGGCGCTCAGCGTGAGGCCGCTGTATTCAAATCTGGTGTAGGACAGGCCGAACCCGAACGGGAACAGCACGTCCATCGCCTTCCTGTCGTAGTAGCGGTAGCCGACGAACACGCCCTCCCGGTAGGGCGCCGCGTCGCCCTCGCCGCCGTAGCTGATGTGCGACGGGTTATGCTCCAGCTTGAGCGGGAAGGTCTCCGGCAGCCTGCCGCAGGGGTTCTTCCGGCCATACAGCACGTCCGCCGTCGCGCCGCCCACCGCCTGGCCGCCCAGGTACGCCTCGAGCACCGCGCGCACCTTGCCGATCCAGGGCATCTCGATCGGCGAGCCGTTGTGCAGCACCACGAGGGTGTTCGGGTTGACCTGTGCCACGCGCTCGATCAGCGCCTCCTGACAGGCGGGCATGCGCATGTGGGTACGGTCGTAGCCCTCGGACTCAAACGCGTCGGGCAGGCCCACTGCGACCACCGCCACCCGGGCGGCGCGCGCGAGGTCCACGGCCTGCCCAATCAGCGCCTCGTCGGGCTCGGGGTCATGGATCTTGTAGCCGTCGGCGTAGGTCACGCCGGGCACGCCGGTAAGCGCGTCCATCAGGGATGTCACCTTGAAGCTGTTGATGTGGGAACTGCCGCCGCCCTGGAACCGGGGCTCCTTGGCGAAGCGGCCCACCACCGCGACGGTTTCTCCCTCCGTCAGCGGCAGAAGGCCCCCGTCGTTCTTCAGCAGCACCATGCACTCCGCGGCCAGCTCGCGCGCCAGTTGGTGCTGGGCCTCCATGTCCCAAGGAGTGTCCGGCCTGGCGTTCTCGAGGTAGCGGTAGTTCACCGCCAGCACCCGCTCGGCCGCCCGATCCACCAATGCTTCGTCCAGTTTGCCCGCGCGCACCGCCTCCACGATGCGCCGGTCGTTGACGCCGCCCGAGGCGGGCATCTCGAGGTCCAGCCCCGCGGCCACGCCGGCCACCCGGTCGTTGACCGCGCCCCAGTCGCTGACCACGTAGCCGTCAAAACCCCACTCGCCCCGGAGCAACTCGGTGAGCAGCCAGGGGTGCTCCGACGCGTAAATGCCGTTCAGCCGGTTGTAGGCGCACATGACCGTCCAGGGTTTGGCGCGCTTCACCGCCGCCTCGAAGGCGGGCAGATAGATTTCGCGCAGTGTGCGCTCGTCGATTTGGGCATCGCTGGACAAGCGCCGATGCTCCTGGCTGTTGGCGGCGAAGTGCTTGACCGAGGTGCCGATATTCCGGCTCTGCACGCCCTCGATCAGGCCGACCGCCGCTTCGCCCGCCAGGTATGGGTCCTCGCTGAAATATTCGAAGTTGCGGCCGCACAGCGGCGAGCGCTTGATGTTGACCGCCGGGCCCAGCACCACCGACACGCGCTCGTGCTGGCAGGCGTCGCCCACCGCCTCGCCGATCCTGCGCAGCAGCGCCCGGTCGAACGAAGCGGCGCTGGCGCAGCCTGCGGGCAGGCAGACCGCCTCGATGCTCTCGTTGATGCCCAGGTGGTCGCCCTCCTGGCGCTGCTTGCGCAGGCCGTGGGGACCGTCGGACACCATCACGCCGGGCACGCCCAGCCGCTCTACCGCCTTGGTGTGCCAGAAGTCCGCGCCGGAGAGCAGCGATGCCTTCTCCTCCAGCGTCATTTGGGCTACCAGCTTTTTCACGTCCATGTTGTATTTCATTCCTTTCCTCCGCCCGCTCTTATGGGCAGTCGCTTGCACAACCCCCGGGAGGTATGCAGGGCCGAGACCCTCCATACAATCATTCGTGCCGGCCCAGCCGGCGCCAATGGATTCCGCCAGCCGGATTGCGCCCGGAAAACCCCGCAGGCGGATTCGCGCGACCTTCAAACCGTGCTCAAATCCCAGGGCTCGTAGATCTTCGGAACGTCGCTGATTAACCGGCGGGTATACGCGGCCTTGGGATTCAGGATCACCTCGTCGGCGGTGCCGCGCTCGACAAACCGGCCGTGCTCCATGATGTACACGCTGTCGGAGATGTAGTAGGCCAGCCCGATATCGTGGGTGATGAAGATGATGGTCATGCCCGTCTCGTTGCGCAGGTTCAGCAGCATGTCCAGGATGGTGGCGCGCGAGCAGGCGTCGATCATCGAGGTGGGCTCGTCGGCCAGCAGGATTTTGGGTTTCAGCAGGAAGATGCGCGCGATCATCAGCCGCTGCATCTGGCCGCCGGACAGCTCGAACGGGTACTTGTTGGTGAGCTCCGCGAACTTCAAATTGACAAAGGAGCAGGCCTCCTCCATCATATCATACTTCTTCTTCCGGGACAATGCGCGCCCGCCGCGCATGTTGATGCAGTCAAGCAGCACCGTGTCGATCTTGGTGAACACGTTAAAAGAGGAGAACGGATCCTGAAAGATGGCCTGGATGCCCTTCCAATATTCGCGCTTCTTGCGCTGGGTGGAGATGTCCCGGGGCGCGCCCTGGAACAGGATCTCGCCCTTCGTGACCGAGCTTAACCCCAGCAGCAGCTTGGCCAGCGTGGTCTTGCCGCTGCCCGACTCGCCCACGATCGACACCAGTTCCCCCTCGCGGAATTCAAAATCCACGTTGTCCACGGCTCGGACGGCCTTGGGGCCGATGCCGAAGACCTTGGTCACGCCTTCTCCGCTCAGGCACAGCGGCCCCCTATTCTCGCTCATGCTCGTACGCCTCCCTCAGCGTGCTCTCGGCGTGGCCGCAACGGTAGCAGCGGCCGCCGGCGAGGCTAATCATGGGGATTTCATGCACCCGGCAGGCAGGCACCACGTGCTTGCAGCGATCGGCGAAGCGGCAGCCCGAAGGCGGGTTCTTGAGGTTGGGCGGCGTGCCCGGTATGGCGGTCAGCGCATGGCCGCGCGTTCCCTCCTCGGGCACGATGATCGAGCCCATCAGCCCCCTCGAATAGGGGTGCAGCGGATCGAACACCATCTGCTTCGCGGTGCCCTTCTCCACGATCTGCCCCGCGTACATGACCATGATGTCGTCCGTCACATTGTAGAGCAGCGGCAGCTCGTGGGTGATGAAGATCATGCCCTTGATGTACTGCTTCTCCATCAGGTTCTTGAGCATCTTGATGACCATCTTCTGACTGGTCACGTCGAGCGCGGACGAGGGCTCATCCGCAATCAGCACCTTGGGCTTGAGGATCGTGGAGATCGCGATGACGGTGCGCTGCTTCATACCGCCGGACAGCTCCACCGGGTGGCGGTTCAGCACCTCGGGCGGCAGCCCCAGCTCGTGAAATCGGTCTCGGGCCAGCTCGAAAATCTCCTTGCGGCCCACCTTCGGGTCGTGGGCGCGGATCACGTCCTCGATGAAGCGGATGATGCGCCGGGTGGGGTTGAGCGCGTTCATGGCCGCTTGCGGGATGTAGGCGATCTCGGTGCCGAGCACGGACCTGCGGACATCGTCCGGGTTCATGCCCGAAATTTTCTTGCCGTCCAGGATGATCTCGCCGCTTGTGTAGTGCAGCGGCGGGAAGTAGTAGCCCATCAGGCTCAGCGCCAGCGTGGACTTGCCGCAGCCGCTCTCGCCCGCGATACCCAGCGACTTGCCCTCTTCGATCGTCAGGGACACGTGATCCACCGCGTACACGTTCTCGCGGAAGCGGGTGATGTACTTGGTGGTCAGGTCCCTCACTTCCAGTATCGTGGCCATAGCCCGCCTCCTAATGCCCAGGTCAATCGCTTACGAACTGCCCCGGGAGGTTTGGAGGGTCGAGACCCTCCAAGTTCGATCGTACCGGCGGCGTGTACGCCGGGGCGGGCGGCATTTTGCGGACAAAATGCTCACCCGATCCCGGCACCGGGCAAAGGTTGCCCCCCGCCGGAAAACTCCGCAGAGTTTTCAGGTGCCGTCCCCCGTAGCCCCTCTCACGCGCATACGGCCGCAGCCGGATGCGCGTGACCTAATCCCTCAAGGTGGGGTTGAACACCTGATCGAGCCCCGTGTTCATCAGGTTCAGCGAGAACGAGATGAGCGCGATGGTCAGGATCACGGGGAAGTACGCCCACCATGAGCCGTTGAGGTGCGCCGCGTACAGCATCGCCCAGTTCATCATCAGGCCCAGCGTCGGGATCTCGGTGGTCTTGGGGCCCAGGCCCAGCAGCGACAGCTGCGCTTCCGCCAGGATGGCCGACGAAATTTGAAGGATGAACGCCATGACCACGTAGGAGGCGATGTAGGGCAGGATGTCGGTCATGATGATCCGAATGAGGCTGTGCCCGGACAGCTTCGACAGGTTCACATGGTCGCGGTTCCTGAGCGACATGACCTGGGAGCGCACCGAGCGCGTCGTCCAATTCCAGGAGGTGAAGCCGATCACCAGCGCCACGGTCTCCGATCCCCGCTGCTCCTGGCCGATCGAGTAGGAAATCAGGATCAGCAGCACGAAGGCGGGTATGACCGTGAAGATGTTGGTGAAGAACATGATGACTTCGTCCACAATGCCGCCCAGGTACCCCGCGAGCAGGCCCAGGACGAGGCCGATCGCCGTGGCGATCGCGCCCGCGAGCAGGCCGATCCGGATCGACGTGCCGCAGGCGGAGACCAGCTCCTTGAGCGTGTCGCGGCCGAAGTTGTCGGTGCCCAGCGGCAAGACCTTGACGTTGGCCACGTCGTTTACATGGACGTAGTCGGTCTTTGTGATCGCGCGCTTTTGCACAAACTCCCCGGTGTCCGGGTCCTTTTCGCAGACGGCCAGCGCGTCCGCATCGTTGGCCGATTGGATCGCGCCGTTCAGCCGCTCGTAGTAGTTGCGCATGGCCTTGGTCATGCCCTTGGGGCGGACCGAGGGGGAATAGTTGGCCTTCCACAGCTTGAGCAGCGCCGCCGTGTCCTGAAAGTCGAGCCCGCCCACGTCCACGCCGGCGGCGGCGAACCAATTGACCATGCTGACCCGGTCCTCGTCGCTCAGCGTCTTGGCGAGGCGGTTGGCGTCGGCGCCCGGCAGTTTGAAGGTTGCGGCCGGGGCGCCCGCGCTGTCGTACAGCGATACGTAGGTGCCCGGCCTCGCGAAGGTGCCCAGACCAATCATCCTGAGCGGGTCGCCGGGATCGATCAGCGGGTAGATCAGCATCGTCAGCAGGATGCACGCAAGGATCACAAAGCCTACCAGGAATTTCGGGGAGCGGAAGATTTGACGCAGGGTGTGTTTCATGTGCCTCCCCCCCTCAATCGAATTGCGCGGCCTTGACGCGCGGGTCGATGAAACCGTAGACGATGTCGAGCACGAACGTGGCCATCAGCACCATCACGCTGACGATCAAGGTCGTGGCGGAGATCAGCGGATAGTCTGCCATGGTGACGCCGTGCAGCATCGCCGTACCCAGGCCCGGATAGCTGAAGATGATCTCCGAGACCAGCGCGCCGCCGATCATCGTGCCGATCGACAGCGCCAAGCCGGTCACCTGCGGCAGCATCGCGTTTCGGAATACGTAAGAGGCGATCTTGCGATCCTTTACCCCCAAGAACCTTGCGTACTTGACATAGTCGGCGTTCAGCTCGTAGATGGACATCGAGCGCATGCCGACGGCCTGCCCGCCGATCGCCACCAGCACGATGGACCAGAAGGGCAGTTGATAGTGCCGGATGACCGATATGACAAAATCCCAGCTCAGGTTGGGGAGCATATCGTAGCTGTATCCGCCGGAAACCGGCGCAATTTTCAGGTTGACGGCAAACACCACCAGCAGAATCACCGCCATGCCGAAGGCGGGAATGTTGCTGACAAACAGCGTGACCGGCATGATGAACTTGTCAAAACCCTTGCGGATGTAGGCGGCCAGCGCGCCCAGGATGTTGCCCAGCAGCCAGCCGATGATGATCGCCGGCAGCTGCAGCGCGACCGTCCAGCCGACGGCTGAGCGGATGATGTCCGCGACCGGGCGCGGATATTGGCTGAAGGACAGGCCGAAGTCGCCGCGCAGCACGTTCCGAATGTAGATGACAAACTGCTCGGCCATCGGCTTTTGCGTGCCGAAGGCCTCGGCGTACTGCGCATAGATCGCCTTGACGGCAGAGGTGTCGGACAGGCCCCGCACCACCTTGCCCGTGATCGCGGCCACCGGATCGCCCGGCATCAGTCGGGGCAGGATGAAGTTCACGAGCACGGCCGCGATGAATGTGATCGCAAACCAGAGGATCTTCTTGCCGAAGTACCTGCGATAGCCCTTCATAATACGCCCCCCTACTCTCAATCGGAAGCAGCTGTACCGTCAGGGGATGGCCCCTCCCATTCCCCTCCGAAGAGGGGAATGGGGAATGGATCATCCTTGACGCTACAGCCGCTTCGTCAGCCTATCCTAGGGGTTCACCAGCTCCACGTCATAGAGCGCCGCAATGCCGTAGCCGTCGGTGCAGTCCATCGGCGGGATGTTGCGGCCGTCCTCGGAATCCGGGAAGTTGGTCCACACGGACTCGTTCACGGCGTGGAACTTGTCCGGGCGGTACATCAGCGAGAAGGAGGGCACGTCGGTCAGGTAGATCTTGACCGCCTCGGTGTACATCTCCTTGAGCTTGGCCGCGTCGGTGGTGGAGGGGATGAGCTTGACCAGCTCGTCCAGCGCCGGGTTGGCGTAGTGGCCGAAGTTGCCCGACCAGTTGCCCTCCACGCCGTTGAATTCACTGGACATCAGCCAGCGGATGCGGTCCCAGGGCTGCGCCGGGGTGGCGGAGGAGGTCCACATCATGAAGATGTCGTAGTCGGTCTGCTTGGCGGCGGTGACCACGGTCTGGTACACGCTCCACTCGGGGAACTCGGTGGTCAGCTCGATGCCGATCTCCTTGCCGGCGGCGGCGACGATCTCCATCGCGGCCATCCAGTCGGTCCAGCCGTTCGGGCAGCAGGAGTTGAAGGACAGCTTCTCGCCGTCCAGCTCGCGGATGCCGTCGCCGTCGGTGTCGACGATGCCGGCCTCGTCCAGCAGCTTCTTGGCGCCTTCGACGTCCTTGCCGGCCCACTGCAGATCCTTGACCGCGTCGTGGTCAAACGTGGCCTGCTCGCCCTCGGTGGGGTTCATGCAAGAGCGCGGCACGTCGACAAAGGTCGGGCTCTGGCCGGTCATGGCGTTCTGGTTGATGGCGTCGTAGTCCACCGCCATCGCAATGGCCCTGCGGATGGCAACGTTTTTAAGCGCCGGGACATCCAGGTTATACCAGGCGGTGGGCATGTTGACGCAGATGCCCCAGGGCGCCTCGTTCATGTAGGTGGAGATCGGCAGGCCCTCCTTCAGCCACAATTCCTCGATGTTGGAGATGAACTGCTGGTTGACGTCGATCTGCCCGGCCTTGAACGCGGTCGCGACGGAGGGGTTGTCGGCGTAGATGCCGTGGGCCAGGTACTTGGGCACCGGCAGCTTGCCCCACATGGAGGCGTCCTGTCCCCAGTAGTTGTCGTCGCGCACGTACACGACCTTCTGGTCGTCGGCGAAGTACTTGGTGTAGGGGCCGCTCCAGACCACGTCGTCGGCCGGGTCGTTCTTCATGGCGGTGGGATCACCGCCCGTGCGCGCGCTCAGCTGGTCAATCCAGGCCTTCTGCACGATGTAGGCGTCGCCCAAAAAGCAGATCAGCTGCAGCGGGTTGACAGCCTTGCCTTCGTCGTTCAGCTTGGCCTTGATGATGAAGGTATGCTCGTCCACCGGCACGATGGCGTCGATGTAGGGCTTGTAGGTGTTGCCCATGGCGTTGCCGACCGCAACGCCGGTATCAAAGGTGGCGACCACGTCGGCGGAGGTGATCGGCGTACCGTCCGACCACTTGGCGGCGGGCTTGATCTTGATGGTCATCTGGGTCTGGTCGGCGTTCCACTCATAGTCGCCGTCCGCAATCAACGGCCTCATCGAGGCGTCCAGCATGTTGTACATGTACAGCGCCTCGTACATGATGATGCGGCTGCCGCTGGCGGAGCGGGCAAGGGCCATGGCGTTGTTCATGTCGTCCGACAACGGATTCCAGCCGTTGATCGAACCCCACTGCTGACCGCCGAAGTACATCGTCTCGTTGCGGGGCAGTTCCGCGACCGTCTGCGCGCCGGCCGCCATCGGCAGCGCCAACATCAGCGCGAACAGGAGAACCAGGAGCCTGCGAGTATTCATGATCCAATCCCTCCATCAATGAAATGATCTTATGACCCAACGGGCCAAAAACCCATCCAAATGCCGAGCCGGGCCCAATGCGCCGCCGCCAGAGCGAAAACGGTTTCGGTTCCGCCAAAAAATCTCGCGCCGACAGCGCGTTGTAGGATTATTTACCCCAGTATAACACCGTCCCCAACTACTGTCAACGTTTTTTACCAGATTTTCAGGACATTTGTGCGGGCAGGTGACAAAAGGGGGGGTAAAGTGGTAAACTGAAAGGCAGCAACGCGTAAAAGGAGAAAAGCATGAGGACGATCTCATTAAACGGCGCGTGGACGATGCGCGCCGCCCAAGGCGACGGCTGGTTCCATGCCGTCGTACCCGGCACCGTCTACCAGACGCTGATGAATGAAGGCCGGATGGACGACCCGTTTTACCGGGACAACGAGTTGAACGCGTTCGAGTTGATGAACGACGACTACATTTACCGCAGGCACTTTCCGCTTACGGCCGAGGATTTGCGGGGCGACGCGCTGCTGCTCGAGTTCGAGGGCCTGGACACGCTGGCCGCCGTCACGCTGAACGAAGCATTCGTGGGCCGGTGCGACAACATGCACCGCAGTTGGACCTTCGACGTTAAGCACCTGGCGAAGGAGGGCCCCAACACGCTCGAGGTTCGGCTCTCTTCGCCGCTCAAGTATATCCGCGAGGCCTACCGGCAGGTCAGGGCCGACGGCTCCTCGGACGCGACCGAGGGTTTCCCGCACCTGCGCAAGGCCCACTACATGTTCGGCTGGGACTGGGGAGCGCGGCTGCCCGACGCGGGCATCTTCCGCGGCGTGAAGGTGCATGTGGTGGACCGGGCCCGGCTTTCATCGGTACGGGTCCATCAGGCGCACGCGGACGGGCGGGTGACGCTTGACTTCACGCCGGAAATCAACAGCTTCACCGGGCTGTGCGCCTGCGGCGAGGACGATTTCTCCGTCAAGATCAGCGTGACCGCGCCGGACGGGCGCGCCTACGTTTCCGACGGCTCCCCCATCCTGATCGACGAACCCGCGCTTTGGTGGCCGAACGGCTATGGCGCGCAGCCGCTGTACGAGGTGTCGGCGGCGCTCTGCGCGGGCGGGCGGGAAGTGGATCGCTGGAGAGGGCGCATCGGCCTGCGCACCCTGACCATGCGCCGCGAGAAGGATCAATGGGGCGAATCGTTTGCCACCGAGGTCAACGGGGTGCAAATCTTCGCGATGGGCGCGGACTACATCCCCGAGGACAACCTGCTCGGCCGCGTGACGCCGGAGCGCACCCGGCTGCTGCTTACGGACGCGGCGCTCGCCCACTTCAACGCCATTCGCGTGTGGGGCGGCGGCTACTATCCGGACGACTGGTTCTACGACATCTGCGACGAGCTGGGCCTCGTCGTCTGGCAGGACTTTATGTTCGCCTGCGCCGTGTACGAGCTGACCGACGCGTTTGAGGACAACATCCGCCATGAGGTGTTCGATAATGCGCGCCGGCTGCGCCACCACGCCTCGCTGGGGCTGTGGTGCGGCAACAACGAGATGGAGCAATTCGTAGCCCAGGGCCTATGGGTCAATACCCCGAAGCAAAAGGCCGACTATATCCGCATGTTCGAGTACATCATCCCGAAGGCGCTCCGGACGGTCGACCCCGACACCTTCTACTGGCCGGCCTCGCCCTCCTCGGGCGGCGGCTTCGACAATCCCAACGACGAGAACCGGGGCGACGTGCACTACTGGGACGTGTGGCACGGCGGCAAGCCGTTCACCGAGTACCGCAAGTTCTTCTTCCGCTACGCGTCGGAGTTCGGCTTCCAGTCGTTCCCTTCGATGAAGACGATCGAGTCCTTCACGCTGCCCGGAGACCGCAACGCCTTCTCCTACGTGATGGAGAAGCATCAGCGCAACGACGCCGCCAACGGCAAGATCCTCGCCTACCTTGCGCAGACCTTCCTGTACCCGGGCACGCTGGATCTGCTTTCGTACGCCTCGCAGCTTTTACAAATGGAAGCGATCCGCTGCGGCGTCGAGCACTGGCGGCGGCACCGCGGCCGCTGCATGGGCGCGATCTACTGGCAGCTCAACGACTGCTGGCCGGTGGCTTCCTGGGCGTCGATCGACTACTTCGGCCGCTGGAAGGCGCTGCACTACGCGGCGAAGCGCTTCTTCGCGCCGGTGCTCCTGTCCTGCCAGGAGGAGGGCGTTTCGACCCAGAACGCCAATGTCAACGCCGAGCCCAACGAGGTTGTGAAGTCCATGCGGCTGAACGTTTCCAACGAGACGATGGACGCCGTGCGCGCGCACGTTAGGTGGGCGCTGCGCGCGCCGGACGCCTCGGTGATCGAGTCGGGCGAGCAGGCGGTCTTTGTGCCCGCCCTTTCCGCCCGGTGGCTCGACGAGCGGGCGTTCCCGGAAGCTCCGCTTAGGGCCGGCTACGTCTCCTACGACCTGTTCCTGGACGGGGCGTGGGTCTCGGGCGGCACGGCGCTGTTCTGCCCGCCCAAACACTTCGAGTTTCTCGACCCGCGGCTTACCCTGTCGGTGAACGGCGACGAAATCACGGTCGCCGCCCGCGCCTACGCGAAGGGCGTCGAGATCCTCTGCGACGACGGCGACTGCCTGTTCTCCGACAACTTCTTCGACCTGAACGCCGACAGCCGGACCGTGAAAATCCTGCGCGGCGCGCCCACGCGGTTCTCGGTCCGAAGCGTCTACGACATAAGGTGAACCTGCGCATATTTTCTCCGCGCAAAATGGCATGGTATCGCCGGCCAAACGCGCGACGCGCACCGCGGCTTAACTAAAAGGAGGGATCGGCATGCGTACCCCGTCTCGCCGGCCGTACAACCGCGATAGATTCGCGGCCGCCGATATCCCGCCGACCCCGGCCGTGCGCGACCCGATCCGCGTGTACGTGCAGGATCCGGGCGAGGGCGTGCGCACGCCCAACATCCGGTCCATCAACGCCGACGGCCTGCGCGAACAGGACATCATCCCGGCGGCGCTTCCCAGGGCGGCGTAAAGAGGCGGGTTTGCAGGGAAGGGTGCGGCATCCGTCGCACCCTTTTCCTTTTTGGTGCCAAATTTGAAAGGTTTTTCAGGAAAATCGAACGTCCTTCCCCATTCGGGAAATGGTATAATGACGGCAAGATTGGAGGTGGCGCTATGGAACCGCTCCTGCGCATGACGCGGATCGGCAAGCGTTTCGGGGCGGTGCGGGCGCTTGAGGACGTGAGCATCGAACTGCGCGCGGGCGAAGTGCTGGCGCTGATGGGCGAAAACGGGGCGGGCAAGTCCACGCTGATGAACGTGCTCAGCGGCGCGCTGCTTCACTACGACGGCGAGATACGCATCGGCGGCGAGCGCAGGGTCTTTTCAAGCCCCTTGCAGGCGCGCGAGGCGGGCATCGCCAAAATCCATCAGGAATTGCAGTTGGTCAGGGAGATGAGCGTGGCCGAGAACATGTTCATCGGCCGGGAAGTAACGAATAAAGCGGGCTTCATCCAAAAAAGGCGCATGGAGCGGATGGCGCAAACCTATCTGGACATGCTGCATCTCGACATACGGCCCGGCGCAAAGGTCATGTCGCTGCGCGTGGGCGAGCAGCAGATGGTGGAGATCGCCAAGGCGCTGTCGCTGAACGCGCGGATTCTTATCATGGACGAGCCGACGTCGGCCATCTCCGAGCAGGAGTCCGAAAAACTGTTTTCCGTGATCCGCCGCCTAACCGCGGAGGGCGTCGGCATCATCTACATCACCCACCGCATGGAAGAGGTATTCGCCGTCGCCGACCGGCTGACCGTGCTGCGCGACGGCCGGTTCATCGGCACCGTCGACGCGCGGGCGGCGAGCCGCGACCAGGTCATTTCCATGATGGTCGGGCGCGAGATCAAGGACGTGTACCCCAAGCAGCACTCGGCCCTCGGCGATGAGGTGCTGCGCGTCGAGAACCTGTGCCTGAGAAACGGCGGCGGGTTCCGCCGCACGCTGAAGGACATCTCATTTGCGCTCAGGCGCGGCGAGGTGCTGGGCATCGCGGGCCTGTTAGGGTCGGGCCGCAGCGAGCTGTTCGAGTCGCTGTTCGGCCTGCACCCCGCCGATATGACGGGCGAGGTGTACATCGAGGGCAGGAAGGCCGCCGTGCGCTCGCCCAGGGACGCCATCGCGCAGGGCATCTCGTTCGCCACCGAGGACCGAAAGGGCAAGGGGCTGGTGCTGCCGCGCTCGATCGGCGAGAACATGTCGCTGCCGCTCTTAAAGCGGTATTCAATCCTCGGGTTCATGGACAATGCGAGTGAGAAGCGGGACTGGGACGGGCAGATGCGGGGCATGCGCATCAAGGCGCCCGGCTACAACGCGCTCTGCGAGACGCTGTCCGGCGGCAACCAGCAAAAGGTGGTGCTCGGGCGCTGGCTGATTACGAATCCCAAGGTGCTGCTGCTGGACGAGCCCACGCGCGGCATCGACGTGGGCGCGAAGGCGGAAATCTACCAGCTAATCAACCATCTGGCCGCGGGCGGCATGGGCATCGTGGTGATCTCCTCGGAACTGCCCGAGCTGATCGGCATTTCCGACCGGATCCTCACGATCTGCGAAGGGCGGATCACCGGCGAATTCACGAAAAACCAGGCGACGCAGGAGAGGCTGCTCAGCGCCGCCACCCGGAGAGAGGAAGGTGCTTAGACGCGTATGGGCAAGTTCCTGAAGCGGTTCCAGAGCTACATCGCGCTGATCGCGATCTTCGTCATCGCGTCGATCATCTGCGTGAACAACAAGGGCCGCAACACCTTCCTGGACATCAGCAACTTCATGAACGTGCTGCGCGCGGTCTCGGAAAACGGCATCATCGCCATCGGCATGACGATGATCGTGCTGCTCGGCGACATCGATCTGTCGGTGGGTTCGGTCCTGGGCCTGGTCAGCACCGGCAGTGCCGCGCTGCTGGTGCAGAACGGATTGCCGTTCGTGCCCGCGGTGCTTGTAAGCCTCGGCATTGGCGCGGTATACGGCCTCTTCAACGGCACGGTCACCACGCGCATGAAGATTCAGGCGTTCATCGCGACGCTGGCCTCGATGAACATCGCGCGCGGGCTTGCGCGGTTCTGGGCGAACGGCATCGGCATCCCGCTGTCCTACGGCTACGGCGAGGGCCGGGCCGCGCCTGAGTTCGAGTGGTTGCAGGCCCGGTTGTGGGACGTGGTGCCGGTTCCGGCGGTCATCTTCCTCGTGCTGATCGTCGTGTTCTACATCGTCATGGGCAAGACGCGCTTCGGGCGGCAGATCTACGCCATCGGCGGCAACGCCACCGCGGCTCACCTGTCTGGCATCAGCGTAAACCGCGTCAAGACCATCGCGTTCATGCTGTGCGGGATGCTGGCGGCACTGGCCGGCATGATTCACGCCGCGCAGACCTACCAGGGCGGGCCCAACGACGGCATCGGCTACGAGCTGAACGCCGTCGCGGCGGTCGCCATCGGCGGCACCTCGCTCGCGGGCGGCAAGGGCACGATCATCGGCACGCTGGTCGGCGCGCTGATCATGGGCCTGCTCGACAACATGCTGGGCCTCAAGGGCGTGAATTCGAACTTGCAGCTCGTGGTCAAGGGCCTACTTATCATCGTGGCCGTATTCGCGCAGGCCGACCGGAAAAAGGAATGACGACCCTGCGTACGGGGGTTTTCATAATCAAAAAGGGAGGCAGCAACATGAGGAAGGCTCTATCGATCCTGTTGGTTCTGGTTCTGGCGCTCGGCGTCTGCGCGGTCGCGGGCGCGGCCGAGCAGAAGGATAAGTACGTGATCGGCATGGCGCAGTGCAACCTGGGCGAGCCTTGGCGCGTGGCCATGAACGACCAGATCGCCGCCGCCGCCAAGGACTACCCGATGTTCGAGGTCATCTATTCGGACGCCGCGCAGGACAACAACAAGCAGATCGCCGACATCGAGAACTTCATCCAGATGGGCGTTGACCTCTTGATTACCTCGCCCAACGAGGCGGTGCCGCTGACCGCCGTGGTCAAGAAGGCCTACGAGGCGGGCATCCCGGTCATCCTGCTCGACCGCAAGATCGAGGGCGACAGCTACACCCAGTTCATCGGCGCGGACAACGTGCTGATCGGCCGCGAGTGCGGCAAGTACGTGGCGAATGTGCTGCTCAAGGACGGCGGCAAGATCTGCGAGATCAAGGGCCTCGAGGGCACGTCCGGCGGCATCGACCGCGACAACGGCTTTCGCGAGGGCATCAAAGACAACCCGAAGCTTGAAATCATCGCCGCCGACAACGCCGACTGGCTGCGCGAAAAGGCGATTACCGTCGCCGAGCAGATGCTGCAGTCCAACGACGAGATCGACCTGTTCTTCGCGCTCAACGACCCGATGGCCGAAGGCGCGTACATCGCCGCCAAAAATGCCGGCCGCGAGAAGGACATCCTGTTCGTGGGCGTGGACGGCCTGCCCACCCCGGACGGCGGCATCAAGTCGGTCATGGACGGCCGCCTGAGCCTGTCGATGATCTACCCGACCGGCGGCAAGGAAGCCATCGAGAGCGCGTACAAGCTGCTGGTCGAGGGCAAGGAACTCGAAAAGATCGTCACGCTGGGCACCGAAGCCATCACGCCCGAGACCGCGCCCGAAATCTACGCGCGCATGGGCGGGAAGTAAGATTAGGCTCGAACCCTTTTTGCCTGCGGGCAAAAATGCTCCGAGCCGAGGGACCGCCTGCCTCTCGGCCTGAGGGCCTCCCGGGCGGCAGGCGGACGGGAAACGATGAGTCGGGGCGCGCCCGACCGCGCTCAGTGGGCGAGGAAGGGAGGGCGCCAGCCCAATGAGCAAACGAGCACCGGTCTCGAAGAGCCGGGGCGACTATTGCGAATTGAGGGCGGGTCTGCGGACCCGCCCTTTGTCGGAATCGCATTCACGCCCCCGGTACATGCCCGTGGGCGTGTGAGCTCGTCGGACTGCGTTGTTGTCTGCGTCTTACTTTGTCAATGGCCCGGGACCGCAACGCATTCTCCTGGGCGCCGCGGCCCGCATTGGCTTGACGCGGCCGGACGGCGGGGTTATCATGGGAATGAAAAGGAGGGCGGCATCATGCGCGGCTTGATTAGGCACGGCGTCTTCCGCAGCCTGCGCGTGCAGCTGCTCTTTTCGATGGTGCTGCTCATCACCATTCCGCTGATCGCGATCACCCTCTTCGGCAACTACTTCTACGCGCAGGCGTTTGACGAGCAGGCCACCTCCTACGCGCGCCAGATGCTTCGACAGGTGCAGACCAACATCGATGCCAATCTGCGCGCGGTCGATCAGATCATCACGTATCTCTCGCTCGACGAAGACGTGCTTAAGTTCTTGTGCCTGAGCGACTTCTACGCCCCAAGCCGCGTGGAAGTCGAGACCGCGTCCCGGCTCAAGATGCAGCCGTTCGTCCAAGAGAACCGGGGGCTGATCTCGGGCATCCTGATCGCCAACGAGCGCAACCTCTACGTCTCGAGCGAGATGTTCCGCATCGCGCGCTACCCGATGGTGCAGGACGGCTGGTATCAGGCCGCGCGCGCAAGGGGCGGCGAGCGCGTGCTGCTCTCCAAGCCCATCGGGCGCAACATCCGCAACATCCACAACCCGTCCGCCGACGACATCGTGTCGGTGGCCCGCGCGGTATTGGGCCCCGAGACTGGCGAGGTGCTGGGCGTCATCATGGTGGACATGTGCCTGTCCGCGATCGAGAACCACATCCAAGATTTGACGCTGGGCAAGTCGGGCTATGTGTTCGTGATGGACGACGCGGGCCAGGTGGTGTACGCGCCCGTCAACCCCACCGTGTACCGCATCCAGCACGACTGGGTGGAGGATGAGTCGCCGGAGGGCAGCGTCCACACGCTGAAGGGCGAGCGCTACCAGCTGTTCAGCACACGTTCCCGGCTGGCCGGCTGGCGCACGGTGGGCGCGTTCAAGAGCGGCGAGGTGCTGGGCCCCGTGCAGCAGCTCAGGGGCTACACGCTGATGCTCGCGCTGCTGGGGGTGCTCGTGGCGTCGCTGACGGCGATCACCTTCTCCGCCTCGTTTACCAGGCCCATTTCGAAGCTGCGAATGCTGATGGCCGAGACCGAGCGCGGCAATTTGGACGTGAGCTTCACGCCCAGGCGCGACCACGGCGAGATCGCGCAGTTGGCCGCCAGCTTCAACAACATGATGGAGAAGATCCGCTCGCTCTTGCAGCTCGTATACGTCGAGCAGAAGAACAAGCGCGAGGCCGAGGTCAAGACGCTGCAGGCGCAAATCAAACCGCACTTTCTCTACAACACGCTGGACACGATCCGCTGGATGGCCGAGGAGCGCGGCGCGATCGAGATCGTGCAGATGGTGAGCGCGCTCACCAAGCTGTTCCGCATAGGGCTGTCGCGCGGCAAGGAGGTCATCCCGCTTTCCGAGGAGATCGAGCATGTGCGCTGCTACCTGTTCATTCAGCAGGTGCGCTATGAGGACAAGCTGGATTACGAAATCCACGCGGACGAAGATTGCCTGTCGGATCGCGTGAACAAGCTGATCCTGCAGCCGTTGGTGGAGAATGCCATCTATCACGGCATCAAGCAAAAGCGCGGCGCCGGGCACATCGCGGTGGGCGCATGCGAACGGGACGGCAAGCTGATCCTCACCGTGCGGGACAACGGCGCGGGCATGACGGGCGAGCTGTGCGACCAGCTAAACGCGGCGCTGCGCACGCCCGGCGGCGCGCGGGACGCGGGCCACGGCTACGGCATCTTCAACGTGAACGACCGCATCCGGCTCAGCCACGGCGACGAATACGCTCTGCATTACGCAATCAACGAGTCGGGCGGCGTGACCGTCACCATCGCGCACCCGATCATCCGGGACGAGGAAGGGGTGGGATGAGCGTGTGGAAGTTGTTGATCGCGGACGACGAGCCCAAGATCCGGCGCGGGCTGCGCGCGCAGATCGAGCACATGGGGCTGGACCTCGAGGTGGTCGCGCAGGCCGATGACGGCGAGCATGCGCTCGAGATGGCCACAGCCACCCGCCCGGACATCCTGCTGGTGGACATCAACATGCCGTTTTTGACCGGGCTCGACTTTATCGAGCGGCTGCGCGAGACGAGGAGCGACGCGCGCATCATCATAATCACCGGGTTCGAAGCGTTCGACTACGCCCGCCGCGCGCTGGACTTGGGCGTGCACGCCTACCTGCTCAAGCCGGTGGAGCTCAGCGAATTGCGCTCTGCGCTCGACGGCGCGATCCAGGCGCTTAACGCCGAGCGCGAGCGCGGGCGGCATTTCGCCTGGGCGGTCGCACAGCTTGACAAGCGGGCGGAATTGCTGCGCGAGGAGCTGCTGTCGGAGGCGATTCAGGGGCGGCTGTCGCCGGGCGAGATCGAGGAGCAGATGGGCCACCTCAAGCTGCCGGCGCTGCGCCGGGCGGTGCTGATGATGATCCGGGCGCGTTCAGACGACCGCCAGGCGACCCTCTGGCGGCCCCGGATGCTGCAATACGCGTTCTCGGACGCGCTCAGAGACGCGCTTGCGCGCTGCCGGTTCTCCTGCGTGTTCGGCGACGAACGCGACCACGTGATGCTGCTGTACGACGCCGACGAGGCCATGGACGAGGCGCTCGCGCAGGCCGCGCGCCAGGCGGGCGCGGCGCTTAATGTGGGCGTGAGCCTTCGTGCGCGGCCCGCCGCGGGCCTCGCGGGGCTGGAGGAAGCCTACGACCAACTGCTGGAGGACCTGGAGCGCGACGCGGCGCGCCCCGCCGCCGTGGATCAGGCCGTCGCCTACATCGCCCGGCATTACGGCCGCGTGGACCTGGGGCTGATGGACGTGGCGGAGGCGGTGGGCGTGAACCCGTCCTATCTGAGCCGGCTGATGAAGCAGGAGTTGGGCATGGCCTTCTCGAAATACCTGACCACCGTGCGGCTGGGCGCCGCCGTCGCGCTGATGCGCCGCGGCGAGACCAAGATCAAGTTGATCGCCGAGAAAGTGGGCTACAGTACGCCGCACTACTTCAGCACCGCGTTCAAGAAGGTGCTGGGCGCGCCGCCGATCGAATACCGCGGCGAGGAGAAAAACCCATGAGGCGGCGCGCATGGTTCGTCGGCGGCGCGCTCGCGCTGGCGCTGCTGTGCGCGGCGGTTTGCGCCTGGCTTTTTTGGCCCCGAAACGGCGAATCGCCCGCGCAGATCGAGTTTCTGATCGGCATGAGCCAGGCCAACCTGACCGAGCCCTGGCGCATCACGATGAACCAGGACATCGAGCGCAAAGCTTCGCGCCACGACAACCTGCGCGTGATCTTCACCAACGCCAGCCAGGAGATACAGCGCCAGGACAACGAGCGGCATCAGGACGACATCCGACGCCAGATTCAGGACATCCGGCGGCTGATGGGGTACGGCATCGACCTGCTCGTGGTGTCGCCGATCGACGGCGAGGCGCTGATGCCCGTAATCAGCGAGGTATTTTCTCAGATTCCGGTGATCGTGCTCGACCGCGGCGTGCGCGGCGAGGAGTACACGCTGTTCATCGGGCCGAACAACTACATGATCGGCCAGCTCGCGGGCGCGGAGGTGGCGCGGCTGCTGGGCGAGGGCGGCGGCAGGGTGCTCGAGATTCAGGGCGTGCACGGCTCCCCGCCGGTGGCCGAGCGCTCCAAGGGCTTCGCGGACGCGCTCGCGGGCAAGCGGGACGTGGTGTCGGCCGCGCAACTGGTCGGCAACTGGATGCAGGATCAGGCCGAGGACCGCACCAAGGAATACATGGTGGAGCACCCCGGCAAGATCGACGTGGTGTTCGCTCAAAACGACGCCATGGCCTACGGCGCGCGCCTGGCCATCGACAAGCTGCGCGTGCCCGGCGTGCGCTATGTGGGCGTGGACGGCCTCGACGGGCCGGGCGGCGGACGCGAAATGGTGCAAAAGGGCCTATTGGACGCCACCTTCAGCTGCCCCACCGGCGGCGAACAGGCGATCGAGTACGCGCTGCGCATCCTGAAAGGCGAACCGGCCCTCCCCCGCGCGCTGATCCTTGATCCCATCCGGATCGCCGGATCGGCGCAATAGGCGGCACGGCACACCGCGGCCTTGACGCCCGCTCCTATCTTTTGCGAAGCGTCCAGCCGACATCATGAAGGCAGGGGGATTCAATTATGCTCGGCGCAATCATCGGCGACATCGTGGGTTCGCGTTTTGAATTCGATAACCACCGGAGCAAGGAGTTTGACCTGTTCGCCGAAGGCTGTTTCGCCACCGACGACAGCATCATGACCCTTGCCGTAGCGAAGGCCATTCTCGTTTGCGAGGGCGACTGGGAACGGCTGGGCGATCAGGCCGTCCGGCATATGCAGGCCATCGGCCGCAAGCACCCTGACTGCGGATTCGGCGGCATGTTCCACCGGTGGATATTCAGCGACCACCCGCGGCCCTATAACAGCTTCGGTAACGGAGCCGCCATGCGCGTGTCGCCGTGCGGCTTTATCGCCAAGACCGAGGAAGAGGCAAGGTCGCTCGCCCGAAAGGTCACAGAGGTGACGCACAACCACGAGGAGGGCGTGAAGGGTGCGGAGGCAACCGCGGTTGCCATCTTCATGGCCCGCAGCGGCGCGACGAAGCGGGAGATCCGCGAGCGGATCGAGCGGGATTACTACAAGCTCGGCTTCACCCTCGACGGCATACGCGACGTTTACGCCTTCAATGAGACCTGCCAGGAAACCGTGCCCCAGGCGATCGTGGCGTTCCTCGAATCCACAACCTTCGAGGACGCGGTCCGAAACGCCATCAGCATCGGCGGCGACAGCGATACGCTCGCCGCGATCGCTTGCGCCGTGGCCGAAGCCTACTACGGCGTTCCGCTCCCCCTAAAGCGCAAGGCATTGACCTACCTGGACGGCGAACTGCGCGGCATCTTCCGCGAATGGGAGAAGGCGGCGAAGGCGGGAAAGCCGAATCGCAAGTTCGACTTCATCACGAAGCACCTCGACAAACTGGCCGATAAGGTTAACTGGCGGGACTTTTGTCAGGAGTTCTGCACCTTTGCCTGGTCGAATCCCAAATACGGCTTGCAGGACTATCAGGCGATTCTCGCAAAGCACGGCTTGAATTGGAGCGAGGAGTCCATGAAAGCCGCCGATGCGGATGCGCTCGATGAGCAGACGGCGCTCGCCTTGATACTCGGTGTGCTTCGCGCCGAACACTATACGGACGGCATATTTGAGACATTCGTCGCCAAAGGCTTCATTGAAAGATGGCTTGCTCGACTGAAAGCGATAGACGACGAGCGCAAACCGGAGCCGGACAGACCTGCCTTGAGGCGGGTCAGGATTGGTCTGAGACCGTTCCGCGAGGGCAACACGAGCGAATTGCTCCTGACCGAGCATCAGGTGACGATAAGGAGCAGTACGCTTGAGGGCGGCAGCGTCGCCCACCAGTATGAGATTGGGGCGGTCTCCGGCCTTGGCGAAGCCTGCCTCGATTTGATGACCGACTGCCTTGACGCGGATGGCTGGCATGATTCGCCGCTCTATCAGGAAATCGACTTTGCGATCAACCTTTACGAACTGGAAGCTGAACGCGAGGATGGGAGCACCATCGTCCACAGGGGTGTTTTCGACCGCGCCCATATCCCCGAGAAGCAGTTCGGGATGTTCATAGAAACCGTCCGCGTCATCATCCAGACTTACGGGTTCGGCGGTATCGTCGGACTTTCCGGTTTTGCGTTTGCCTTGAAAAAGGGCGAAGTCAAATACTGCGGCGTCGAATTTTCGGACGGCGGCAAGGTCTATCACTACCGTACCACCGATTTGCGCATTGACGTGGGCGACGAGGTTATTGTGCCTGTCGGGGAAAACAATCACGAACGGAAGGCAACCGTCGAGACGGTGGAGTTTTGCCGTTGGGACGATACGCCGTACCCGCTGGAGAAGACAAAGGAGATCATCTGTCTGGCAAGCGACGAGGCGGGCCTTCCTCCTCGCCGCGCGTTGACGGGCGTCGTTTCAGACACAGATGACGGGGATGCCGATGACCATGGTTGAAATCAGGATGAACGCCGCCATCGATCTCAATCATGGCCGGAAAGCGATGGCGGCGCGATCGGGCATCTTGTGCGAGGGGCTGTGACGCCTGCAAGGCGCCGCAGCCCCTTGGGTCGGGGGCCTTTAGCCGCGCAGAGACTTGTAGTGCGCGCCCGCGCAGCCGGTGTTCTCAAAGCCCAGGCCGCTCATCAGCGTGTTGCACTCGATGATGTGCTCGACCGCCTCGGTGACGAGGCCGCGCTCGGCCGCGAGCTTGGCCTGCAAGCCGTACTCGAGCAGCGTCTCGTAGCAGGCCTCGGAGACGATCATCGCCGTGCGCGGCCGCCGGAACGGGCCCTGCTTTTCGTTGATGTAGTTGCCGTGGTCGGACAGCTCGTTTGCCTTCGCCTCGAACACGGTCGCCAGCGCGTCGCCCATGCCCGACACCGGGAACCGGATCGGGGCCTTGGCGATGATCGCGCTGTCCATCAGCACGAGGTTGGGGTTGCTCAGGTAATTGCGGGCGTGAGCGTGCTCGCCGTTGTCCTTGTAAATCACCGACAGCGCGTCGGTGGACGCCGGCGTCGGGCAGATCACCACCGGCACTGAGAAGTTGTCGGCCACCGCCTTGGCGGTGTCGAGCGTCTTGCCGGCGCCGATGCCGACGACGACGTCGGGCGCAAACGCGCGCAGCGACTCGGTCGTCGCCTCAATCCGGGCGAGCGTGACCTCGGAGTTGAACACCACCGACGTAAACGCCGAGCCGGTGTCCGCGTAACATGTGCCGAGCTCTCGGGTCAGCGAGTCAAAGAAGAACTGGTCGATGACCGCGGCAACGCGTTTGCCGTAGGCCCGGGTGTACTTCTCGATGTCTCGAAGCAGATTCGGCCCCTGAATGTAGCGGCTGGGCGAACCCCAGGCGCGTACCGGCGCGGAAACATGTGCCCTTCGTATGCCCTCTCATGCAATGAAATTACAATATACCAATGTTATGACCAAGTGCAGTGTAATCGACCGTACACGCTTTGTCAACTTGGCGACAAAATTATTTTGTGCGTAAAACGGCACGGCTCTGGTTGCATATTTTGAAAAGTATGATATAATGACATTGGGACATAGAAGCGCTGTGGTTACACAAGCGCCCATGCGACAAGGAGTGACGGTGATGCTCGATCCGACAAAGCTGGACAAGCGGGTGCCCATTCCGCTGTATTTTCAGCTCAAGACCATGCTGCTCGAAGAGATCAAGAGCGGCAACTACGAGGTGGACGCGCTGATCCCGACCGAAAAAGAGCTCTCCAAGATGTTTGAGATCAGCCGGACCACCGTGCGCCAGGCGATCAGCGAATTGGTGCAGGAGGGTTGGCTGTATCGCGTCAAGAGCAAGGGCACCTTTGTCGCCCGTATCAAACTCAAGCAGGACTTCATCAAGCGGCTGGAGACGTTTGACGAGCAGATCGCGCGCACCGGCTGCAAGCCCAGCACCCAACTGCTCACATTCGAGAAGGTGCGCCTGAGCGAGCAGGCCGCCGCGCACTTCAACATCCCGGCGGGCGGCGAGTACATCTTCCTGGCCCGGCGTCGCTTTGCCGACGCCGATCCGATCGTCACGGTCGAGACCTGGCTGCCCTACGAACTGTGCTCGTTCATCCTGAACCGCGACTTCGAACGCGAGTCGCTCTACAACGCGCTGGCCACCCGCGACGCCACCCGTATCTGCCGCGTAACCCGCATCCTGGAAGCGGTGGCTGCCGTGGGCAAGGACGTCGAATACCTGAACATTGCGCGCGGCAAGCCCATCCAACTGGCCACCACCGTGGGCTATAACCGGCACGACCAGCCGATCGAGTACTCGATCGCCCGCTACCGCGGCGACCGCAACCGCTTCGAGGTCGATCTGCTGATCGACACCGGCGTCGGCGGGCGGTAGGGATCGTCCCGCCAAAGGGCCCCTTTCTATTCCCCTCCAAGGAGGGGAATGGGAAGGGCCGTCCCGTGGGGGTTTTTATCCATAAATGTTACGACAATCGTATGTAGATACCATAAGCGCGAGGAGGACCGACATGGCGCGGGTTATGACCGTTACCGGAGCGATCGGCGCGGAGGCGCTCGGCCACTGCCAGCTGCACGAGCACCTGTTCGTGTCGCGCGGCCCGGCCACCGACGCCTTTCCCGCGCTGCTGATCGACGACGAGGCCCGATCGACCGCGGAGCTTGCGCGCTACCGCGCGGCGGGCGGGGATGCCCTGCTCGACGCGCAGCCGGGCGGCGCCGGCCGCAATGCCCAGGCGCTTCGGCGGATGAGCGCGGCGTCGTGCGTCAAGATCATCGCAGTCACCGGCTTTCATTTGCCGATGTTCTACCGCGCGGACAGCTTCTTCTTTCAGGCGGATGAAGACGCGCTGTATGAGCGGTTTGCGCGCGAGCTGAACGAGGGCATCCAAGACGAGCCGGGTTCGGAAAAGGTGCGCGCGGGCGCGGTGAAGGCGGCGCTCGGCGCCAAGGGCTGCGCGGGGCGGACGGCTGTGTTGCTGCGCGCGGCGGCGCGCGCGGCGGCCGCACATAAGGGCGTGCCGCTGATTTTGCACACCGACAGGGGCGCGGGCGCGCCCGAGGCGCTTACGCTGTGCGCGGCGTGCGGCCTGCCGGAGCGCCGGGTGGTGGTGTGTCACGCCGACCGCCAGGCGGGAGACCGCGCCCCGCACGAGGCGATTGCGCGCGCCGGCGCGATGCTCGGCTACGACACGATCGGCCGGTTCAAGTACCACGGTGACGCGGCGGAGCTTACGCTGATCCGCCACATGATCGGCTTGGGCTACGCGGGCCGCCTGCTGCTGTCACTCGACACCACGCGCGAGCGGCTGTCGAGCTACGGTGGCTCGATCGGCCTGACGTACCTGCTTGAAACCTTTCTGCCGCTGCTGCGCGCAGGCGGCATCCGGGCGGAGGACATCGATTTGATGACGACCGGCAACGCGCGCCGCCTGTTCGAGGCTTGACCTAGGCGTTCATGAATCATACAACTAGGAGTGATTATCATGGTCAAACTCCCCCCCAAGGCCGAACACCCCACGATGTACTTTATCGGCGTCACCACCGGCCAGTCCTCGATCATGAGGGTGTTTCCCAAGTGGGCCGAGGCGCTTGGGCTCGACGCCCGCATCGTGGGCATCGATATCGCGATCCACGCCCCGGCCGAGGACTATCGCGCGGTGGTCTCCTTCATCAAGGGCGATCCGCTGAGCCTGGGCACGCTGGTCACGACGCACAAGATCGACCTGTACGCCGCCTGCCGGGACATGTTCGACTACCTCGATCCCTACGCGCGAATGTTCGGCGAGCTGTCGTCGATCTCAAAGCGCGACGGCCGGCTCTGCGGCCATGCCAAGGACCCGATCACCGCGGGGCTGGCGCTCGACGCGTTTTTGCCGAAGAACTACTGGCTCGACCACCCGCAGGCCGAGGTGTGCGTGCTGGGCGCGGGCGGCAGCGCGCTGTCGATCGGCGCGTACGTATCCGAGCATAAGCACGGGGAGAACATCCCGGCGCGCCTCCACCTGACCAACCGCAGCGCGCCCCGGCTTTCGGAGGCGGTCAATGTGCTGAAAGATTCGCGCGTGCCGCTGAGCTTCCACCTGTGCCCGTCGCCCGAGCTCAACGATCGGATCGTCGGATCGCTGCCCGCGGGCTCGCTGGTGGTCAACGCCACCGGCCTCGGCAAGGATCGGCCCGGCTCGCCGCTGACCGACGGCTGCCGCTTCCCAACCGGCGGCATCGCGTGGGAATTCAACTACCGCGGCACGCTCGAGTTCATGCGCCAGGCCGAGGCGCAGAAGGCCGAGCGCAACCTGGTCATCGAGGACGGCTGGATCTACTTCATCCACGGCTGGACACAGGTAATCGCGGAGGTCTTCGACATCGACATCAGCGGCGAGCGGCTACAGCTGTGCGGCACGCTCGCCAAGGGATAGGGAGGCGTCT